>CAZTHJ010000030.1:8040-11148 GCA_964613565.1 uncultured Dehalococcoidales bacterium
CTGCGTCTTCAGTGTATCGGTAGAATGGTAAGTAAGGCGGGTGATAGCCTTATCTGTGATACCTGCGGCCAGATCAGCAGCCTGGACGAGTACCGTTACCTTTCCAGAAAAGCCAATCCCATGCTTGACCCTAGAAGCAGGCAGGCAGCCAAGGAAAAAATTGCTTCTGAAGTAGATGAGACTGCTCCCAGTATAATTCCATCAGCAAGGGAGATTCCCGGAGATATCACCACCAATTACGAAGCTAAATCTGAAGAGCAGAAATGGTGGAAAAAGCAGAAGATTGCAGTCGCCAGGCCAGCCCGCAAATCACCCCGGCGGGAACCCATGGCCAGTATTCATACCAATGAAGAACGCCTGCAGTGGAAACCAGATTTTAAGAAGCTGTTCAAAGGTTTAAAAATCCTTTTCCTGATTAGTATGGGAGGGCTGCTTATTTTTGCCCTGGTCATGGGCGGGCAGTGGCTGGGTTCGACTATTAAGGCCAACGGAAATTACCCTGCTGTGACGCCCGCTCCTGGGCTGGAGATCAGCGGGGCAGATATCAGCGGCATCACGCAGAGCGGGGCAGTTATCAAATGGGCAACCAGCGAACCGGCCGGCGGCCACATCAGCTATGGAAAAACAGAATCCCTGGAGCACAGCCAGAACAGCGATGAGTTGCTGACGCAGCAAAGGATAGACTTAACCGGGCTTGATGCGGGCAGCACCTATTATTTCAGGCTGGATGCGGTGACAAAGGACGGGCGCAATGCCTTTCCCTACAGCAGCAGCTTCAATACACTTCCTGCTCCGGATGTAACCCCTCCACTTATATCGCAGGTAGAGGTTTGGGGTATTTCCGATATTGAAGCACGTATTTCATGGCAAACGGATGAAAATACAGCCAGTGTTATCGAATACGGCCTTTCATCCAGGTACGGCAAAAGCATTACACTTGAGGGCGAGCCTGCGCAGCAGCATACATATACGCTAAGCGGCCTGACTCCCCAGACAACCTATCATTTCAGGATCCGCAGCATTGATGCCGCGGATAATCGCTTTGAATCTGAAGACAGCATATTCAGCACCCTGGAAGAGATCAAGGTGGGCTATGCAGCGGGCAACCGTGCACCTGATTTTACCCTGCAGAGCCTTGACGGCAGAACATGGACGTTGAGCGCGCTGAGAGGCAGGCTGGTTATGGTCAATTTCTGGCGGCTGTCTTGCGGACCATGCGTTGCCGAGCTGCCGCATTTTGATGCAGTGCATCGAACCTATGAAGGCTCCAGGCCGCTGGACCTTCTTGCCGTCAATTTGGGAGACTACACGACACATCTGAATAACATGGTTGCAGAGAAGGGATATGCATTTAATATCCTGCTGCAAGGTGCCGGAGTCGGAAGTAAATACGGTATATCCAGCATACCCATGACCTTCTTTATTGATGAGGATGGCATTATCCAGAAAGTAAAGCGCGGCAAGTTCAACTCCCCTGATGAAATCAGGGAAATTCTGAATTCCCTCCAGCTTTAGGTTACTGCCGGCTCGCAGCTGCGCATAAACAAACCGCTTCAAATTCCGTTTAAGTCTGAATACAGCCTGTTAGCAGGCCTGAATTAGAGTCCAGCTGGGTCATGTGATATTATGTTTATATTAAATGCTATGTGGCAGCACGATGGGTTAACGATTGTGAAATATAGTGGAGTCAGATTATAGAATCAGATGCAGCAGCAGGTAAAATGCACCAAGTGTAATGCCGATAATGAGAGCGGCCTCAATTTTTGTATATATTGCGGCAGCAGGTTGAGTTCACCCTGCAGCAACTGCGGTGCACTGGTGCCGCCGGACTCAAGATTCTGCCCCAGCTGTGCAGCCCTTACCGGCATGGGCAGGTTTGGCAAACACCAGCATAAAGTTGAAAGTACCCCCTTCATGCTTAAATGCAGCCATTGCGGCGTGGAAAACGAGTCTGGCCGGCGTTTCTGTAGCCAGTGCGGCAGCATAATGGCGATTCCCTGTCCCAGCTGCGGCAATACCAATGTATTACCCTCGGGCTACTGTCCGGACTGCGGTCATATTGGCCCAACTGGTGACAAATAAGGCGGCACGGGGCAAAACTGGGCGCATGATTTGCACATTGGGAAAATCTCATATAATATGCATAAATACACAAAAAATAATGATTCTGAATAAAAATATAGTACAACAAAGCGAAAGAGAGTCTTAACAGAAGTGTACAGCAGAAAACAGGGCATTCAGCCTGGCCCCAGTATTAATCTGTGCCCCAAATGCCATTCACATAAGGAGCCCAATCAGTCAACCTGCAGTGTATGCAATACCAGGGCCTGCCCCAACGGGCATATTCTGGGTGCGACCGAGAGGATCTGCTCCAGGTGTAACTGGGTTGACCGACAGATGAAACCCGCTTCAACATTGTATTCAACGGCAAAAACGGGTGCCAAAGCGGAAGAGAATTTGCCGCAGAACATTTGTCCGGTATGTCATAACAGGATCAGTTCCAGCGCAAGCAAGTGTGCCTATTGCGGCAATCTGGTCAGGCCTGACTTTGACCAGATTGAGCCTGGCAGTGGATTAAAGTCTCCCCCCGCGTCCGGTGCTCCTCTGCATGCGGAATCAATCATAGTTCAGCAGGAAACAATCGGGCATCATGATAAGAAGAGGACTTATCTCTGCCCTAACTGCCGCAACCGTGTGGATGACCCCTCATCGGGCAAATGTCCGTATTGCGGTTATGTGGGCACAATGCAATATGACATTACCAGGAAGCAGCCGGCCTGGACTGCGCCTCCTTCTCCCCCGTCTCTTCCTGTTCCTCCCCCAAGGCAAAAAGTATCAGCCGGGGAACCGCCGAGGTATGTGCCGCCTGAGGGGGTGAT
Source organism: uncultured Dehalococcoidales bacterium (assembly GCA_964613565.1). GTDB lineage: Bacteria > Chloroflexota > Dehalococcoidia > GIF9 > UBA5629 > CAZTHJ01. The sequence continues at coordinate 10,920 of CAZTHJ010000030.1, forward strand.
GGCACCACCGTCCCAGACGCAGCCGCCGCTATATGCGCCTGCGGAACATGCCGCTGTACCACCAGGACAGAGAGAAAGCAGTTGCCCCAGTTGCGGCGCTCCCAACCCCACCGATTCAAGGTTCTGTCGCACCTGCGGGCATAGATATGGAACAGGCCGTACCTCCAAAAAGATGCTTACCGAGAGCACTGCGGAAAGGAGTTCCCGCTCGGCTACAGCTCCATCGGAG
>CAZTHJ010000031.1:0-3422 GCA_964613565.1 uncultured Dehalococcoidales bacterium
TTGCGCTGAAGAAGAACCTGAAAAGAGCAGCAGACCTTGGCTTTACCTACTATGTCGGACCTGAGCTCGAATATTTCTACTTTAAAGACTCAAAGGGCACAGAGTGTCTTGATGAGGGTGGCTATTTTGACATGACACCTCTGGATGCTGCCAGCGATTTAAGAAGAGATACCGTGCTTACTCTTGAGGAGATGGGAATCGGCGTGGAGTATTCACACCATGAGGTGGCCAAAAGCCAGCATGAGATCGACATGCGCTATACTGATGCGCTCACCATGGCAGATCAGGTCATGACATATAGATTGATTGTTAAACAGATCGCTCTGACCCATGGGTTCTATGCTACCTTCATGCCCAAACCCATCTTCGGCATCAACGGCAGCGGCATGCATGTACACCAATCCCTGTTTAAAGGCAGCAAAAATGCCTTCTTTGAACCCAAGGACAAGTATAACCTTTCTGATATTGCCAAGCACTATACGGCAGGCATACTCAAGCACGCCCCCGAAATTACCTGCATCTGCAATCAATGGGTGAATTCCTATAAGCGGCTGGTGCCCGGCTATGAAGCCCCGGTCTATATTACCTGGGCACGGCGCAACCGCTCGGACATGGTGAGAATTCCCGAGTACAAACCGGGCAGAGAAAAAGCTACCAGGATAGAGTTCCGCTCCCCTGACCCTGCATGTAATCCTTATCTGGCTTTTTCAGTGATGCTGGCGGCCGGACTGGAGGGCATTGAAAAGAAATACGAATTGCCCCTGCCCACGGAGGAGAATGTTTACAATATGAGCGAGGTAGAGCGCCACAAGAGGGGGATTAAAACCCTGCCATCGAACCTTTGGGAAGCTATACAGATCACCAAAACCAGCAAGCTGGTAAGAAAATCCCTGGGAGAACATATCTTCAATAACTTTATCACCAATAAGGAAATAGAGTGGGGTCTTTATAGTACACAGGTTACCGAATACGAACTGCAAAGATATCTGCCGATACTCTAGTTTAAACGCAACAGGGCGGGTTAGTCACCTGCCCTGTTGCTGGTACGCAAAGTTTCTAAACCTGATCACCGCTATTTTGCATACCCGTTTATTATCAACCCTAGATCAGCCTTTCCACCCTACCCTTCAGGGCGCCTTTCCCGCAGCGGGGGCAGGTGATTGACTGATCGGCATCCGGCTCCAGAACAATATCTTTATGCCCGCAGGCGGGGCAGGTAATATCCATTATCCTCTTGAAATCCGAGGCGGGGTTGACCCAGTTTTCCCATACCTGCAATTCCGTATGTAACGGATGATCTTGCTCTGAGATTATGACATCGTAGACCTTGTCACAGAGGTGGCAGTATATGTCAGCACACAGCCCATCAGTGCCCGTTGTCTGCGCATTGAGACCCACTTTAATGTGCTGCCCTTGACCCGGTGCGTCCCGCATAAATTCTTGCGGCCCGCCTGTTATCACCGCATAACCGCAATTGTTACAAGCATGTATATAAATCGCTGTCATGCTACTTTTAAATATTCACTCAATACTGCTTCGATGCTCAATTTAGCTCCTATATCGGGACAATTAAAACATGAATTCAAAGTAAACCCAAATTAGATGTCATTCTAACACTCATTGTATAATGTGAAACAGTGCCTATTCATTTAGCGGAGTCTTATCTTGCCTGATACCAATGTACTTTTTGATGAGGAACTAAAGGAATATGATTTTGGCGCCGGTCACCCTTTCAGGGGTGACCGTTATGTCAACTTCTACAATTATTTTCAGCAGATTTTTAGAGAGGGCATTGATTATACCCTGCTCAAGGCAACGCCGGCGACGGATAGGGACCTGCAGTTCATCTGTCATAAAAACTATATCGAATTCACTCGAGGCTATTATGAAGCTGCTAACTGGGGTATTCACTATCCGGGCAAGTTCAACGATTTTCATAGTATGGATAATTTGCCCACAGGCAGGCCTGGACACATAGAGGAGGCAGCGCGCCTGGTGATAGGGCAGGCGAAACTGGCAGCTCAGTTGGTGATGAACAATCAGGTAAAAACCATTATTTCAATAGGAGGGGGTCTACATCATGCCAAGCCCAATTTTGGTGAAGGTTTTTGCCTGTACAATGATGTCGCCTTCTGCGCCAGGTATTTATTGCAGGAATACGGGCTAAATAAAATAGTTATACTGGATACGGATGCGCACTGCGGCAACGGTACCATGGAATACTTTTATGAGGATGACAGGGTGCTATTCATCGATCTTCACCAGGATCCTCTGGGGCTGTATCCTGGTACAGGTTTCGTTCAGCAGATCGGCGCTCATAAAGGCAAGGGTTTCACTATTAATATTCCCCTACCCGAATATGCCAGCAATGCCGCCTATAAACTCGTCTTTGAAAGCATCGTTGAACCGGTTATCAGGGAATTCTCGCCACAAATAATGATCAGGAACGGCGGGGCAGACCCGCATTATGCCGATGGACTCACCAAACTGGGTATGAATATGGAAGGCTTCAGGATGATGGGCCAGCACGTGCAGAAAATGTCACAGGTATGCGACGGCAAACTGATTGATATGATCGGCTCCGGCTATAACAGGGAGGTACTGCCATACGCATGGACAACCTATATCGCTGCTTTGACCGGGCTGAAATACACATCGCATGAGCCTGTTCCTCCTCCATTCAACTATACTCCGGCTTACGTATTGCCTGAAACCAAATCGGTCATTCTTGAAGCCATTAATTACCTCAAGCCTTACTGGGAATGCCTCAACACCGAAGGCGAATTATATATCTAGCTGCATTGCATTTCCCCTGCTATTATGGCTGAAAGGCCTAGCCCAAGTGTCCGTCCATACCATCCACAAGTATTAAGCCGAAATATGACCTCAAATCAACCGCTTACCCGATTACCAGCGACATTGGATTAGGGCAAAATATAACTGTAAGAGATTAATAAACTTAAAATAAAGTTAGATCGTTATAGTTAATAAAGAGGAACGAGGAGGCAACTAAAATGGTAAGCAAAATGGCAAACATTATCGGCAAGGACAGAAAACTGAGAACTCTATTCAGCGGCATGGTGGGCAGTGTCATTGCTCTACTCAGTCTGATCATAGTTACCGGCATCTTCTATCTGTAATACGGGTTGCCTCAGCCCAGGACTAAATTACCAGACAGAGGATTACTATTTCGCTATTTACATTGGAACTCTAATACCGCAGAATTGATAGCAGAACAGGAGCAAATATCATCATGCAGAGCAGCATAATAAAGAATAAAAATTTAATAGCAGCCGTGTCAGATGACAGAGAGCTTAAAATCATATTTATCGGCATTATTATCAGTGCAGTGGCACTGGTAACCCTTCTGATCTACACCGGCTCCCAATTTATTTAAACCTTATTTTGTTTTCCCTCCAAGA
>CAZTHJ010000031.1:3522-10494 GCA_964613565.1 uncultured Dehalococcoidales bacterium
AAGCAAATACCTTTAACCATGGTAAATGATTACTCTGAATTATTGCTGTGGCCACAGGGCTAATAATCAGGGCGATTGCATGAAATTCGATATTACAATGGAACCATCCTTCCTTTACAGCGCCTGGAGATTAAATAAAGATACATACATTATCAGCCATAAGGCCGGTGCAGTATATATATATTTATTGTTGGGCAGGCAAAAGGCATTGCTTATTGACACAGGATATGGTACCGGTAATCTAAGAAAATTCGTTGAAAATTTAACAGGGCTTCCAGTAGATGTGGTCAACACTCATGGTCATTTCGATCACAGCGGCGGAGATGGTTGGTGGAATGCCGTCTATGCCTCCCCTTACGCTATCCCTGGTATGAAATCCCGCCCTGCGGGAATAGAGGTAGACAAACAACCCTATCCTGATTTTAAGGTTATACCTGTCACAGACAAGTTTACATTTGATTTAGGTGATAGAATTGTGGAAGTGATAGAAATTCCTGCTCATTCGGAAGGAAGCGTCGCATTATTAGACCATGGCAGCAAAATATTGTTCACGGGTGATGAAATTGAAGCCGGCCAGGTTTGGTTATTCAGTGTAGATGGCAGGAAAAAATCCATAGAAAAACACCTGTCCAACATGCTGCTTCTGCAACAAAGATCCTCAGAATTTGAGATATTGTGCCCCGGGCATAATGGGACACCGATTGCAAAGGAATACATTGATGATTGCGTTTCGCTGGACGAGCAGATAATCAACGGCAGTCAACAAAACACAAACAGCTTAAAAAGCTATGTTTTAGAACAATTTCCCTTTGCCCGACAGCTGAAAAGGGCTGAATATGGAGTAGCCTCAGTCATCTATTTCCCTCAGCAATGAGGAATATCAGGGGATGCAATTCTCAATTTGTAACTTTGCAATTTTTCACGGGTATATTTCAATTCTGAACTCGTTTTTAGATGACTTGTATTAAACAAACTGCCAAAACAAACCCATAAGCATATTTCTAACGTAAAATAGTGATAATGTTCCAACTGCCATGATTGACAGGGATACAGCGCTAAATTAAGATTATAGGCTGTAATCTTTCAACATACTTGTAAATCTGGAGCCTTTTAATACTTATTGGAGGTTGATCAATGGGTAAAAAAATGCAGGTGGGAGTAACCCTTTACAGCTATATGCAAGATCTGAGCCGGCAAAAAATAAATGTGGATCAGGCTATAGAACATGCCGCAGGCTGTGGCGCCAAATGCGTTGAAATTGTCGATTCCTGTCACTTCCTGGAATGGCCGCACCCCAAACTGACAGATATATATCACGTCAAAGAGAAAATCAAATCCCTCAAAATGGATATAGCCTGTTTCAGCCAGTACACAGAGAACGAGTACTCTGCCGACTACAAATGCACAGAGGAGGATAAAATCCAGCAGGTAAAGGAGTCTATACTTTATGCGCACATCCTGGGCGCGCCCATGACCAGGATCACTCCTTATACCAATGTAGACCCCCTGATAAACAGGGTCATAGAGAAGTCCCTTCCCTTCGCGGAAAAGTACAATATCATAATTACCCTCGAGATACATTCCCCTCAGAAGCCCGATAAGTTCATCAGAACCATGCAGCAGTTTAAATCGAAATACCTCGGGCTGGTGCCGGATTTTTCCGCCTGGTATTATCAGGGAGGCCTTTCTCTGGATTCATTCAAGGCATGCCTTCCCTATACACGGCATATACATGGAAAAGCTCACAGCATTATCCCTGTCGACGGTAATGAGCCTTCCATACCATATAAAGGTTTGATGACCATCCTGAGGGATGCCAAATATGGCGGCTCCATTGTGGCAGAATATGAACCCAGGGGCGACGATCCGCAGCTATATGATACCAGGAAGGGTGTTGAAAGCCTGGTTAGATATATTAATTCTTTTGTAAGCTAGATCAATATCATTTTATCAGAAGAGAGGAGATACATATGCTGGCAACAAAACAGGAACTGCAAAAATGGATAGACGCGGGCAAACAGAGAATGAGAGAGGATGCGGAGAGTGTCGAGATCATCCTGCGCCACTACAGTGAAATCCTGCTGCGGGATGATATCATGCAGAATTGCAGCATTGACCTTGGACATAAAAAGATCGGCGGGTTCAGCTTTAACATGTATCAGCCATGGTATAAAGCCAGCCCTCTGGGCATGATTCATGATATACATATCGTGATTGACGGCGAGGTCATCCCCCGGGAAAGTATCCAGCTCATCATAAGGAATGGCCAGCGCTTTGATCTCTGCAATGCCAGTACCATTCAGGATATCTGGTGGAACGTAGTGGAACCGATCACAGTCTTTGCCCACAAGGAAGGAGGACTGGCCCCCGGTAATCATGAGCTTGAGGTAACTATTGCGGAGCAAACTGCGGAATACTATGAAAATCCGCTCAACATGATCATGGGCAGTGTTAAAAAAATTATGCAGGTCTCATAGAAAAACGATTTCAGGGACTGAATTTTGGAGGATACCCCATGAAGAAATACAAGATTGCCTTTATAGGATGCGGCTTTGCCGCGGAGGGGGCAGGCACGGCCAATCAAAAACATATGCCTTCCCTGGCAAAAATGCAGGACGAGGTGGAGATGACCGCCTTCTGCGACATCATGCAGGTTAAAGCCGTCAGTGCTGCCCACAGATACGGCACACCGGACGCTAAGGTTTATACGGATTACACAGAACTGCTCAAGGATGAGTCCATTGACATAGTCCACGTCTGCACGCCAAATAAGTCACATGCTGAAATTACCATTGCAGCACTGGAGGCAGGAAAACATGTGAACTGTGAAAAGCCCATGGCCAAAACATCAGCCGACGCACGTAAAATGATTGCAGCAGCCAGAAAATCAGGGAAAAAGCTGACCATCGGCTACCAGTACAGGTTCAGGGCAGATGCCATGTACCTCTATAAACTCTGCCGCAGGGGCGACCTTGGTGAAATATATTACGCCCATGCGCTTGCTTTGAGGCGCCGTGCAGTGCCAACGTGGGGCGTTTTCCTCAATGAAGAGGAGCAGGGCGGAGGCGCCCTTATTGATATCGGCACACATGCCCTGGATATGACACTCTGGATGATGGATAACTACAAACCCAAGAGTGTTATGGGCACCACATTCAAGAAGTTCGCCGGGCAAAAAGAGACCGGCAACTTTTTCGGCGACTGGGACCCGGCCCAATTTACTGTGGAAGATTCCGCCTTTGGCTTTATCAGGATGGAAAATGGTGCAGCCATTTACCTGGAAGCCAGCTGGGCCATCAATATGCTGGGAACTGAAGAGGAGAAAACAATACTATGTGGAACAAAGGCTGGTGCCGATATGAAAGGGGGGCTGCGTATCAACTATGCAGACTTCGGCAAACTGGTAGTTACAAAGCCGGCCGTCCTGCCGGGAGGGGTAGAGGTATTCGATACGCCACCTTCACCACCACCGGGAGAACTGGAAGCCAGGGAATGGATAAAGTGTATCAGAAACGATACTGACCCGCTTGTCCTGCCGGAGCAGGCACTGCTGATAACACAGATTCTCGAAGCTATTTATGAGTCGGCTAAAACAGGCAAAGCCGTTTACTTTTAGTTCGCCCTTAATATGAATAATCGTTTTTATTGATCAAATTCTAATAAGGAGATGCCATGGCAAGACCAGTGACACTATTTACCGGACAATGGGCTGACCTGCCTCTGGAAATCCTCTGTCAAAAGGCTAAATCATTTGGTTATGATGGCCTCGAACTTGCCTGCTGGGGAGATCACTTTGAGGTTGACAAGGCGGATGAAAAATATTGCGCAAATAAGCTGTCCCTCCTGCATCAATATGGATTAAAGGTAATAGCGATCAGCTGCCACCTGGTAGGACAGGCAGTATGCGATCTGATTGATGATCGTCACAAGTCTATCCTGCCACTCTATATCTGGGGAGACGGCAAACCTGAAGGTGTACGGCAGCGTGCAGCAGAAGAAATAATAAAAACAGCGGCAGCGGCTAAAAATTTGGGCGTGAAAATTGTTAATGGCTTTACCGGCAGCTCCATCTGGCATCTGCTCTATTCTTTTCCGCCGCGATCTGCCACCTCAGTTGATGATGGATACAGGGATTTTGCCAGGCGCTGGAGACCCATTCTGGATAAGTTTCAGAAGCTGGGTATCAAGTTTTGCCTGGAGGTCCATCCCACGGAAATTGCTTATGATATTGTATCTGCCGAACGGGCCATCCAGGCTGTTGATGGGCATCCCGCATTTGGCTTCAACTTTGATCCCAGCCACCTGGGTTACCAGGGTGTTGATTATATCAGGTTTATCTATAAGTTCCGTGACAGGATTTTCCACTGCCACATGAAAGATGTAACCTGGTCAAATACACGCACAGAAGCGGGAGTATTCGGCGGTCACACGGAATTTGGAGACCACCGGCGGCACTGGAATTTCCGCTCCCCAGGACGCGGGAAAATTGATTTTGAGGAAATTATCCGAGCCTTTAACGATACAGGTTATACTGGTCCGCTGTCAGTGGAATGGGAGGACAGTGGCATGGACCGCGAGCACGGGGCTGCTGAAGCCTGCGCCTTTATCAGGAAAATGGATTTCAGCCCATCCAGGATAGCCTTTGACTCTGCCTTTGAAAAGTAGGAATCATACTGAATTGTATTCGTCTGTTTGAACACAGGCAACATGCTTGAACTAATATCCAAAGAGGATTATTGAATATCGCCAATATAACTAAATACTGTTTATCCCATCAAACAGCAAATACTCTATAAGGAATTAATGTTATGAGTAACACAAAAACCGTGAATCTGAAAACTGATCTCGTCATTATAGGCGGGGGAGGTTCCGGGCTAACTGCAGCCGTATCAGCAGCGGAAAGTGGGGTTAAAAGCATTATTATCCTGGAAAAACGGGCTAAACTGGGCGGCAATGCTGTATATCCTGGAGGCATGCTGGCAGCCGACAGTGCTCTCCAAAAAAAGCTGGGCTATAGTGCCAGCAGGGATGAGATATTCCGCCTGGCAATGGATTTTTCCCACTGGAAAATCAATGGTACCCTGGTTCGCGTGCTGATAGATAAATCAGCGGATACCATCTGCTGGCTACAAAAGAAGGGTATAAATTTTGTCCGGCTCATACCCCATTATCCGAACCAGATGCCCAATACCTACCATAGTGCAGAAGGCCCCACAACCACAGGTTTTCAGATCGTCAATATGCTGATTAGGGAATTCCATAAATATAAGGGGATCAGTGTCCTTCTGCAGACTCCAGCTAAAAAACTATCCAAAGGCAGGGATGGAAGCATAAGCGGCGTGGTTGCCCAATCCAGAGATGGCAAAGAAATAATTATAAATACGAGAAGTGTCATCATTTGTACCGGCGGTTTTTCAGGCAATGTGGAGCTGTTAAAGCAGTATAACCCCGCCTATAATAAGGCGCTTATTCCGCCTATTGCCATAGCGCACAAGGGTGATGGAATCAGAATGGCCAGCGAGGCAGGTGCTGCCCTTGACGGTATGGTAACCTATGAATACGAGGGACATATTGCCGGTTCCAATCCTTTGACGGTGGTTGCCCGCCGTCCCCTTACAGTCTGGGTTAATAGGCAGGGAAAGCGCTTCATAGATGAAAATGTGCCATTTATGACGGATGCTGCCAATGCAGTAAACAGGCAGCCCGGCAGCATCTGTTACTGCCTTTTCGATCAGGATATAAAAGAGAGAATTCTCGCTGATACACTGGGCCCGTTCGAATTGCACTTGATGGGAATTCTCCATAATCAGAAGGCTGCACGGGCATTTCCCCAAACTATAGAAAGACACATTCAGATGTGCCTGGCCAAAAATAGAGTCCTGGTGGCAAATTCATGGGCTCAAATAGCGCAGTGGATTGGGGCGAAACAGGCAGTGCTGGAAAATACTATCAATGAATACAACCGGTTCTGTGATCATGGCCATGATTGCATATTCGACAAGAAACGCATTTTTTTGGCACCTTTGCGCAAGCCGCCCTACTATGCCATGTTGTATTCATTAAAAATGTTAACCACCCATGGCGGCATTAAAATCAATGAATGTATGCAGGCGGTAGATGAGGACAACGAACCTATTCCCGGATTATTTGCAGCCGGCGTTGAAACAGGTGCTACCGATTGGGATACCTATAATATGGGACTCAGCGGGCATTCTTTCAGCTTTGCAATTAACAGCGGGCGTATAGCAGGCGAGGGGGCAGCAGCCTATTTATCCCGCTGAGCCGCCTGCTTCCAGTGCCGGATGTGATTTAAAAACCCTTCTCCCGATACAACTTCACCATCCTGGCATACCATTTCACGCTGTAGTCAATCTGCTCCAGGTGCCGCTGTGAGATTTCCTCTTTGCGCCGCGCCGGTGAGCCGATAATCATGGACTTATCCGGAAACTTGGCTTCCGGCGGTACTACAGATCCGGCGGCAATGATGGTATCGCTGCCGATCTCGCAGTTATCCAGCAATGTGGCATTATTGCCCACCATCACATTGCTGCCCATTTTGCTGGAATGAACCACCACGGCATGGCCAATGACCACGTTATCTCCTATTTCAGAACCGTACTCCGTATGTACCACGCAGTTATCCTGAATATGGACATTCCTGCCGATCTTGATTTTGGCAATATCTCCGCGGATGACTGTGCCCGGCCATACACTGGAAGCAGCACCGATTTCCACATCGCCCAGGATATAGGCCGTTTCATGAACCAGCACCGAAGGGTCTATCTTGGGTGATTTATCTCCAAAATCCCTGATCATCACGACTCCATAATTTTATTCTTCAATGAATACCCACTGTAGCCTCAAAAACTTGCTCGAAAAAAAAGCTTGAAATCACACAGAAACCTTGCCGGAATGCTAGAAAACCGACCGCAACAATTCAGCGCTTTTCTCCGGTAATAGCCTCATTATGCT
>CAZTHJ010000032.1:0-10442 GCA_964613565.1 uncultured Dehalococcoidales bacterium
ATATAAGCCCCTTAAAGTCTCACTGCAATAAAACAATCAAAGCCAGCGCGCCAGCCGCCTGATGGCAGCAATTTTCTCACCATCCCCAATTTTCGCCCGTTCCACTGCTGTATGCAATATCCCTATGCTACGGTCATATGTTTTTCTGTCTACAGGATAGGGAATGCCATCCTTGCCTCCATGTGCAAAACTGTAAAGGGCCGGGTCACGCAGGCTAACTGGCACGCCATAGATCAATTCTGAAATCAGGCTGAGTGCCCGCAATGTCTTAGGACCGACTCCCTCCAATCCCAGCAGCTTTTCAAAATTTTGCGGCTGCCGCTCATAGGCACGCACAAAAGCTTTATATAATCGCTGCGGCTGGATGTCTTCAGTACTTAAATGATGGCGCGCCGGCAAATCCAGCGTTTTTATTTTATTTATCTGCTGTACTATCTTATCTGGATTATGCTCCTTTACTATTCCTGTAATGGTATTTCTGGCCTGCGCGCTCTCGCTGGCCACCAGGTTTAAAACCTGGCCACCGGACTGTGTGCAGATGCCAGCATGCGGCTCGCAGACAAAATCTTTTACGTTCTCACCCAGCCAGTGATAGCGCCTGGCATACAGGTTCTGCTCGTTCATGCCCTGCTGTACCACAGCCCAGGAACCCTGCGCGGTGAAGAAAAAAACATGGTGATAGAGCTGGTAGCCGTCCTGCAGTGCTGAATTGTCCACCTTGGCAACCATTTTGCTGCTATAGACCAGAGAAGAGTAATCACGCACCAGCTTTTCTCCAACAGCCTCAATCTCTGCAGGCGTTTTACGTGAAGTCCCTCCCTTGCCTCCCGCAATAAACATGCCCAGTTCATGCTGTATATCCCTGGTACCATCCTTGAGGGCACCGCAGACTACCGTGGTCACGCCGCTGGAATGCCAGTCATAACCCAGCACGCAGCCTAGAGCCTGAAACCAGTACGGGTCTGAAAGGCGGCGCAGCATCTCCTCGGCGCCATACTCGGATATAAGTGCAATGCTGATCTCGCGGGCCAGCTTTGACATGCGCGCAAACAGCCAGGCAGGAGCTTTACCTCCATGCAGAGGCAGATTGGCAATACCTGTTCTATGAGCATCTCCAACCATCACATAATTATGCTGTAACACAAAGCATGCGTCAATGCTGCTTGAGCCAGCAATATGAGATAAAAATCACATACTTGCCTTTTCTACATGCTGTATTATAGTTGTTGATTAATTTAGTAAACTATTGTTTCTCATATGAGGAGGTGATAACAGCAAGCTAATAATCATTAAATGCAGGTCACGGAGGGTTAAATTTGACAGAAGGAGTTTTATTTAAATGCAGAAGACATTAAGCAGAATTGGTTTCCTGGTTATCATCATTGGGGTAATAGGGATCATCATGGGGGCAGCCTTTATTTTCATGGGATTTGAAAAAAACAGCGTGGTTGTTGGCGCCATGAAAGAAGAGAAGATAACCATGGGCTCTTTTGGTGGAGACGCGCAAAACGTGATCGATACTCTTGACGAGGCGCAAAAAGCAGCGGATACGGTCAGAGAGCATAGGCACAGCATAGCTCCGACCTATGGGGAGCTGCTTGGTGGACAGAAATATGATCCAACCAACCCTGTGCAGCTGACTTATGCGCAGGCGATGAACCTGGAGAATTATCTGTACCTGGCCGTAGCATCCATTGGACTGATACAAATGGCGCTGGCCTGCGGTCTTTTCATGATCATCAGCAGTGCGGCGCTGGCAGGACTGGGGTCCGCATTAGTATTGATCTCCAGAAAATAGCATATTTGTACTATATGGGTGGCTGGGAAAATTCCCAGCCACCCATACTAATTATCGCTGAATATTTCTAGCAGGCTTTGGTGGATTCGATAAGCTGTCCCTGCTGAAATCTGCGTGAGCAAAAATACCGCCCATCTCACTATCACACTCATTGACCACGACTTTGACATATTCGAGATCCCTTTTCTAACACAGCTCCAGCCACTTAAAACCTGCCACTTTTAATGCTATACTTCTAATCAGGAAAATTATGCCGGCGAAAGAAGATATCAGGCGCAGCATCGAAGAGCTGCGACAGAAAATTAATTATCATAATTACCGCTATCATGTCCTAGATAGCCCCGAGATCAGCGATGCCGATTATGATCGGCTCATGCTGGAGCTTAAGAGGCTTGAGGAATCCCATCCCGAATTCATCTCCCCCGATTCCCCCACGCAGCGTGTCGGCGCAGCACCGGTGGAAGCCTTTGGCATCGTGGAGCATACCCTGCCGCTGCTAAGTCTGGCCAATGCTTTTTCGGACGAAGACCTGGATAACTGGTACCGGCGAGCCACAAATTTGTTGGACAGAGAAGTTGACAGCTTTGTCTGCGAGCTCAAAATCGACGGCCTGGCGGTAGCGCTGATTTATGAAAAAGGCCTGCTCTCAGTAGGGGCTACGCGCGGTGACGGCTACCGCGGCGAGAATATTACGCAAAACCTCAAAACCATACGAAGCATCCCTCTTTCTGTGGCAAATGCACCACCCCGTTTTGAGGTGCGCGGAGAGGTCTATCTGCCTAAAAACGGCCTCAAGAAATTGAACGATGACCGTGCATCTGAAGGCCTGCCTCTTTTTGCGAATCCCAGGAATGCCGCTGCCGGTTCACTGCGGCAACTGGACCCCAGGGTTACAGCCAAGCGACCGCTGGATATTTTCATCTATGGTCTGGGCCGGGCTGAAGGCACGGAGCTGCCAGGTACCCACTGGGATATCATGCAGTATCTCAAAGGGCTGGGCTTCAAGCTTAACCCGTATATACAATTATGCAGCACTATTGATGAAACACGGCAGTATCATCATAAATGGGTGGAGCAAAGGGAAGACTTACCCTACGACATCGATGGCGTGGTAATTAAAATCAATTCCGTAGCCCATCAAAATGAACTGGGGGCTGTAGGGCATGAACCAAGGTGGGCAATTGCCTATAAATTCCCTGCCGTACAGGGCATTACCAGGCTTAAGGAAATCAAGATAAATGTCGGACGTACTGGCAGCCTGAACCCTTATGCCGTGCTGGAACCGATACAGTTAGGCGGGGTTACCATCAAACATGCCACACTGCATAATGAAGAGGATATCAACCGCAAAGACATTCGTGTTGACGACTGGGTCACAGTGCAGCGTGCGGGCGAGGTTATCCCGGAAATCGTCGGGCCCCTTGTAAGCCGCCGTAGCGGGGAGGAAAAGGTCTTCCACATGCCTCTGAACTGCCCCGTCTGCGGTGCCGAGGTAATCAAACCACCTGGAGAGGCCATGCACCGCTGCACCAATATCGCCTGCCCTGCCCAGTCTCTGGAAAAGATCAAGCATTTTGTTTCCAGAGGCGCCATGGACATCGAAGGAATCGGCGAAAAGCTCTCCAAGAACCTTTTTAACGCTGGCCTGATACATGACATCGGTGACCTGTACTCGCTTAAGTCAGAAGACCTCCTGAAATTGGATAAAATGGGAGATAAAAGTGTCGCCAATATCCTGGCCTCCATGGAAAAGAGCCAGCAGCGTCCCCTGTCCAGAGTTCTCTTTGCCATCGGCATCATGCATGTAGGAGAGGAAACAGCAGTGTTGCTGGCAGGGTATTTCAACAGCCTGGAGGCTCTTTCCCGCGCATCAGCAGATGAACTTATGCAGATCCCTTCCATAGGCCCCAAGATTGCCCAGAGCATCATCGCCTTCTTTCGCCAGGAGGGTAATCTGAAAGTACTGCAGAAATTGAGAGAGGTAGGTGTTCAACTGCAATCGGAGGCTATCGCTGCACCAGACCTGCCGCTGGCCAATGCTGAATTCGTTATCACAGGCAAACTGGAGCATTTCGCCAGACAGATAGCTGAAGCCAAAATCAGAGAACTGGGTGGCAAGGCAGCGTCTGATGTGACCAAAAAAACCAGATATGTCATCGCAGGAGCAGATCCCGGCTCCAAACTGAACAGGGCACAGGCCATGGGTATCAACATCATAGATGAAAAACAGTTTATGGCGCTGTTGGAAAATGCTGAGAAAAAATTAAAGGGCTGAATATTTGCTTATGTATTTAGTTATCGGCCTGGGCAACCCCGGACAGCACTATACAAAGAACCGGCATAATATCGGCTTTCGCCTGGTCGATTACCTTGCAGATAAATATAATATCAGCCTCAAGCGCAATGAATGCCGATGCGCCGTGGGAACGGGCAAAATCGGGGATGAAGAAGTACTGCTTGCCAAGCCCAAAACCTATATGAATAACAGTGGAGTGGCCGTGAGCAGGCTGCTGCAGAAATTCAGCGTTATCCCTGCCCAGATCATCGTTCTCTACGATGATCTGGACCTGCCGCTGGGCCAGCTGCGTGTTCGCTCGCGCGGCAGCGCCGGTGGGCATAAGGGCATCAAGTCCATTATCGCTGAGATCGGTACAAGCGATTTTAAACGCATCAAGATCGGCATCGGCCGACCGGATGCGGGAAAGACGGAAAGGGCATTGGAAGAGGAAATCGTAAGTTACGTGCTGAGCGATTTTACCACTGCTGAGGAGGAAAAGGTCAACACAGTCATCGCAACTGCGGCAGATGCGCTGCAGAACCTGCTGCAGGAAAGTATACAGTCGGCCATGAACAAATTCAATAAAAGCGGCGGCCCTGTCTAGACCATTCACAGCTGTAAACCAATCCATGTTCTATCTTTGCCCCTGAATCTATCAGAATGTTATAATTGCCCTGATTTCATGCTTGCCTTTTGCTCATTATGCTAAAGTCAGCAGAGACAAAGAATATCCTGATTGCAGTCATTGGCAGCGGTGATTGCAGCGCTGAAGAATCGGCCCTGGCTGAGGCCACGGGCAGAGAGATAGCCAGATATGGAGCCATACTGGTTTGCGGAGGGCTTGGCGGAGTCATGGAGGCTGCCTGCAAAGGGGCCAGAGCAGAGGGAGGTACTACCATCGGCATTTTGCCGGGGGATGATATACATACTGCCAATGCCTATGTAAGTATCCCCGTGGCTACGGGACTGGGTGAAGCCAGGAATGTTATCATTATTAAGTCTGCCGCCGCTATAATCGCTATATCCGGCGAGTACGGCACGCTAAGTGAAATTGCTTTTGCACTCAAGGCCGGCAAAACTGTCATCGGTCTGGGAACATGGGAACTCTCCCGCAAAGGTAAAAAATTAGAAGCCATCAAGAGCGCTGGCAGCGCTGCGGATGCGGTGGCTAAAGCTCTGCAGGCGGCCACAACATGGGATAAAGGAAGATAATATGCAGTCTAATCTTCTCATACAGCAGATCAGGGCACGCGAGATATTGGATTCACGCGGCAATCCCACTTTAGAGGTCTTCGTACTGCTTTCGGACGACTCCTGCGGCATTGCAGCAGTCCCCTCCGGCGCCAGCACCGGTAAGTACGAGGCACTTGAACTGCGTGACGGCGACAAGTCCAGGTATAACGGACTGGGTGTACTTAAAGCAGTTAAAAATGTAAATGAGCCCATTTTCCACGCGCTTAAAGGCCAGCATGCTCTTCGCCAGGCCGAGCTTGACCGCAAAATGATAGACCTGGACGGCACAGCGGATAAATCCAGGCTGGGAGCCAATGCCATTCTGGGTGTTTCACTGGCCATTGCCAGGGCGGCTGCCAACTCTCAGAAGGTGCCCCTCTATCGCTATTTGAAGGATGAGAATAGATATGTTCTTCCCGTGCCTATGCTGAACATTCTCAATGGGGGCAAACATGCCGCTGACTCCACGGATTTCCAGGAATTCATGATCGTTCCTGCCGGGGCTGCCAGTTTCAGGGAAGCACTGCGCATGGGCGCAGAGATTTACCATTCACTTAAAAAAGTAATTAAAGGCAAAAAATTAAATACAAATGTAGGAGATGAAGGCGGCTTTGCGCCCTCCGTATCCTCAAATAAAGATGCCATGGAGCTGATTCTGGCAGCTATTGATATGGCAGGTTATAAAGCAGGCAGTGACTGTCTGCTGGCTCTGGATGCGGCCGCCAGTAGCTTTTATACGCAAGGAAAATACGCGCTCTCCAGGGAAGGCCGGGTATTCTCCAGCAAAGAGATGGTTGATTATTATGTCAAATGGTCTGCTCTTTACCCTCTTATCAGTATAGAGGATGGTCTGGATGAGGACGACTGGGAAGCATGGGAGCTGCTTCAGAAAGAACTGGGCAACAAAGTCCAGATTGTGGGAGATGATTTATATACAACCAATATCAGCAGGCTGCAGAAAGGCATCGAGCTCAAAGCCTCCAATTCAATATTGATTAAACTCAACCAGATTGGTACGCTCAGCGAAACACTGGAAACAATATCCATGGCAAGCAAAGCAGGCTGGAGCAAGATTATCAGCCACCGCTCCGGGGAAACGGAGGACCACTTTATCGCTGACCTCGCCGTAGCCACCGGGGCCGGGCAGATTAAAACAGGTGCACCCTGCCGCAGTGAAAGGGTTGTAAAATATAACCGGCTGCTCCAAATTGAAGAGGAGATGGGCGCAAAGGCCCTCTTTACCGGTAAAGAGGTCTTTTCTCATCTAAAAGGATAAATCTATGGAAATCATACAACATATTTACCAGTTTAAACTTCCCATGACCTATGAACCCAGGGTAGAGTCCGCCCCTCCATCTGGGCTTTTCAAGTCGCAAAGGACAGATCCGCCAGTACGTATGGACAGCGTCAGCAGGCAGGCGGGATCAAACTCTTTTGTAAATGTATATTTTATTGAAGGCAGCCAGGATAATCTCCTCATCGATACAGGCTTAAATACCCCTGAAAGCTATGACACTCTGGCCGGTGAATTAAAGCGTTACGGCTTCACTATCAAGGACATCAAAAATATACTGGTTACGCATTCACATTTTGATCACAGCGGACAGGCAGGAAAATTGAAGGAAATCTGCGCTGCACAGACCATTATGAGCGCCAGGGAAGTAGCAGTATTCAATCAGCAGTATGTAAACAAGGGTATCCGCTCTGAAACAGCGCTGGATATTCTTAAATCTGCAGGAATCCCGCCCTCTGAAGCCGCAGCCTACCATAATGTTTTCAGGACAGCTATTGACCTGGTTTCCATCTTCACCCCCGACAGGATTGTTAAAAACGGAGATGTTATCGATATCGACCCCTTTAAATTTACCGTGATGGAAACACCAGGGCATTCATCCGGACATATCTGCCTGTATGAACCAAACAGGAAATTCCTTTTCACCGGTGATCTCATCCTGCCCGAAATCAGCCCCAATATCGGCTTCTATCCGGGACAGGGAAGCAATCCGCTGGGAGAGTATTTCAAGTCGTTGGAGGAAGTCTACAAACTGGAGGTCAATCTGGCATTCCCCGGCCATGGCCCTGCATTCAGCGGCCTGCGGCAGATCACGGAGGCTATTGTGCACCATCAAGAAAATAGAAATAGGGCCATCTTAAAAGCGCTGGAAAAAAGCCCCAAGTCAGCTTACCAGGTAGCACAGGAGATTCCATGGAACGATGGCGGGGAGAGCAATTTCAATGCTATGAATATTTTTGACAGGCGGCTGGCCCTAGGCGAAGCTACATCGCACCTGGAATTCCTGGTAGTCGAGGGCCAGGTTAGAAAGCTGGTCGAAAACGGCATCAACATGTATTACGGATAAAGAGAAACATATGAGCGATATGAGAAATAAGGTTAAAAACCTCAAGCTCGAATATAAATCCTATCCGCAGAAAGAGCTGCTTATTGTCCTGCCCAACCCTTTCTCCCAAAGAGAATATGAAGAGGAAGTGGTAACTTCCGAATTTACCACGCTGTGCCCGCTGAATCCGGCACAGCCGGATTATGCCACACTGCGCATCACTTATGTACCGGGCAAGAAAATCATCGAGCTGAAATCACTAAAGTTTTATCTTACCAGCTACAGGAATGTAGAGATATTCTTTGAGGAGGCCACTAACCGTGTGCTGGAAGACCTTGTCGCCGCAGTCAAACCCAGGAGAATGGAAATTGAGGCCAGATGGAATATCAGGGGCGGCATGGGCACCTGCATCCGGGCAAGCTATAATTCAAAGTAGCTATCATTAATTACCAAAATTGGAGGAACTGATATGGTCGCAAGAATCGGAATCAATGGTTTCGGACGCATCGGCAGATTGACTTTCAAGGCGATCAACCTGCAGTACAGGGGTAAGCTGGAGGTAGCCCTGGTCAATGATCTTACCGATGCTGCC
The DNA here is from genome assembly GCA_964613565.1 of uncultured Dehalococcoidales bacterium. GTDB lineage: Bacteria > Chloroflexota > Dehalococcoidia > GIF9 > UBA5629 > CAZTHJ01. Next base: position 8,241 of record CAZTHJ010000032.1, read on the forward strand.
ACCAATGCACATCTTTTTAAATATGACAGCAACTATGGCATTTATCCCGGCACGGTCGAAGCCAGGGATAACGCTATCATCGTCGAGGGAAAAACCACCAGGGTTTTCGCCGAAAAAGACCCCGCCAAAATCCCCTGGAAAGATAACGGCATTGATATCGTCATTGAATCAACCGGCCTTTTCACCGATGCTGAAAAGGCAAAAGCCCATTTTCAGGGCGGTGCCAAAAAAGTCATCATTTCGGCACCGGCTAAAAATGAGGACTTCACCGTGGTCATGGGTGTCAATAATGACAAATATGATGCCAAAAAGCACAATATCATCTCCAACGCCTCCTGTACTACTAACTGCATAGCGCCGGTAGTCAAGGTACTGCATGAAAACTTCGGCATCAGCCGCGGGCTGATGTCCACCATTCATGCCTACACCAATGACCAGAGACTGCTGGACACATATCACAAGGATTTGCGCAGGGCCCGCTCCGCTGCCACCAATATTGTTCTTACCACCACCGGCGCCGCCAAGGCTGTGGCCCAGGTTATGCCGGAACTCAAAGGTAAGCTGCATGGCATGGCCTATCGGGTGCCCGTCCCTACCGTTTCCATGTGTGACCTTGTTGCCGACCTCAACCGCCCGACCACCGCTGAAGAGATCAACGCAGTAATGCAAGCCGCAGCCTCCGGCAAGCTCAAAGATATCCTGGAATACTGTGATGTGCCCCTGGTTAGCAGTGATTTCAAAGGTAATCCCGCCAGCTCTATTTTTGACGCTCTCAGCACACTGGTCATTGACAATAATATGGTAAAGGTGCTTTCATGGTATGATAATGAATGGGGTTACAGTTGCAGACTTGCGGACCTCGCGATCTTCATACTGAGTAGAGGGCTATAAACCCAAAAAATAATATATCAGGTGAGTGCGATGTATAAAAAGATACTGGTTCCACTGGATGGCTCCGACCTGGCAGAATGCGTTCTGCCCTACGTTGAATCACTGGCCTCAGCGGAGGACAAGGTTTCCATAACTTTCCTCTATGTCATCACCATAGATATACCGCTGGCAAGCCAAAAATATAAGTCCAGCATTGAAGCCGATGCCCGCTCGGGTGCTGAAAGCTACCTCAAGAGGCTCTTTGCCAAGCTCAAATACAAAGATATAGCCACATCCGTAATTACAACCGGCAAAGCTGCGGAGGCTATTGTAGACTATGCAGACAAAGAAAATATTGACCTGATAATCATGGCCACTCATGGCAGATCAGGCTTAAGCCGCTGGTCACATGGCAGTGTGGCTGACAAAGTTTTGCATAACAGCAAAATCCCTGTCTGGCTGATAAATTCCAATGCCATAAAGCGGACTTTTCCCAGGAAAGGGCATAAAATCAGCATACTTATACCGCTGGACGGCTCCAAGCTTGCAGAAGGCGTACTCAAGCATGTAAACGCCCTGAGTTCACAGATGGGCAAGGAAAACGTTGACATTCACATATTCCGGGCTGTGGAGTTGTTTGCGCCACCATTTATCTACCCGCCTGAAATGCCGATAAATCTGGAAGAATACCTCCAATATGAGAAAAAGAGAGCCGTAGATATCTGTGCAGAATATCTACAGAAGGTACTCAGAAAAACAGAAAAGGAAGGCCTTCAGGCATCTTACGCCACTCTGGAGGGCAACCCCGCAGACGTCATAATTGATTATGCCAATAAAAAGGACATTGACTTCATCGTCATGTCCACCCACGGCCGCACCGGCATCAGCCGCTGGGCTTTCGGCAGCATAGCGGAAAAAGTGATGCAGAGCTCACCCTGCCCCGTATTCATAGTGCGCAGTTGGATAAAATAGACTTGCACAACTATCTCCTTTAAATATACTGCATCGCCTGATGCAGGGTTTCACCTTGGCAATATCCGTTCATCACAGAATTTGAGGAGAGCTGATGCCCGATAAGGCTTGGCTGCCGACAGATGGTTCGGGTTTAGTATTTCTTCCTGTTCAGGCCCTTTTTATTACCCTTCTGATCATTTTTGTCCTGCCTTAACAGCCCTTTTTGAAGGCCTGAAAAAGAAGGCGGGGGAATTACTTCTTTTTGCAGATAAGCATAGGGTTTTTTGCGGTATTGCTGCCAAGCGCTGGTTTCATACAGCCTAACTTGGGGAGGTGGTGTTAGGCTTCCTTCTTTTTTCATATCAGAATATGGGTTTT
>CAZTHJ010000033.1:0-249 GCA_964613565.1 uncultured Dehalococcoidales bacterium
CGGGCAGCACCGGCGTCACAGCGGATATCTACCGGAACGCCAAGACCAAAGAGATGCACGAGACCATCGAGCAGTTCAACCCACTATAAATTAATCGTTGTAGTTAAGCCAATCAGTTGATGGCTTAAGCCTACTGTCTGAGCAACTTAAATGCGGACATGGCCGCCGCGGCGCCATCGCCCACGGCTGTCGATACTTGGCGGGCGGATAAGCTGCGTATATCTCCAGCCGCGAAAATGCTTTCCACAG
>CAZTHJ010000033.1:273-10281 GCA_964613565.1 uncultured Dehalococcoidales bacterium
ATAAGGCCATTTTTATCGAGCTTCAGCAAGTTCTTAAATATCTCGCTATTGGGCTTGTTGCCCACGGCCACGAAGATGCCTGAAACATCGAGATGCGTCCTCTCGTTGCTTTTTACATTCAGCAGGGAAAGTCCTGTGATAAACTGGTCGCCTTCGATCTTTTCCGCCACTGTATTCCATACGGGTTGAATTTTAAGGTGCTCCAGTACCCGCTGCTGCATGACCTGGCTGGCCCTGAGGCTGTCACGGCGATGTATCAAATAGACTTTGGTGCAGTGTTGCGCCAGCTCCAGGGCGTCACTCACTGCCGTATCACCTCCACCGATGACAGCCACGACCTTGTCCCTGAACATGAACCCGTCGCAGGTGGCACAATAGGAAATTCCCTTGCCCAGATATTCGTCCTCTCCGGGAATTCCCAGCTTGCTGTACTGGGCGCCGGCGGCAATGATGATAGTTTCAGTTTGATAGCTGGCAGATGATGTGCGAACCAGATGTGGACGATTGGCAGCGATCTCCACTACTTCATCGCTGACAATTTCTACACCGTACTTAACCGCCTGCTCCTGCATGTGCATGGCAAGGTCAAAACCGGAAATACCATCAGGAAATCCTGGGTAATTCTCCACTTTTTGCGCGTTCACAATCTGGCCACCTATAATGGCCTTCTCAATAATCAACGTCTTCAATCCTGCTCTGCTTGCATACAGGCCTGAGGTTAATCCAGCCGGTCCGCCGCCAATGATAATGGTTTCGTACTTCGTCATATTTACATCCTTCAGTGGATATTTTCAGGATTATTGTTTTATAGAGTCGATAATATGTTCAGTAAGTGCTTCGACCGCTGCCATTGCACTGCGGCTCTGCACGCTGTTACCTTCAAGCTCTGACTCAAAGACAAGGTCGTCGGAAGGAATCCCCGCTGTTACTTTAATACCCTTTTGATTGAGTCTTTGCGTCATTTTGGCTTTGATATTTTCGTTGTTTACCTTGTTGAGCACCACCCAGATGTGCTGCAGGCCGATGGTTTGGGAAAGCCCGTAGGCTTTGGCGGCGAAATCTACCGATTCAGCCGATGGGTCCACAATGATGATAATGCCGTCAATGGCGGTCTCTATGCCACGGCCGAAATGCTCCATTCCTGCTTCCGTATCAATAATGATGACCTCTGAAGGGGACAATTCTATCTTGTCCAGCAGTTCCCGGTTTACCAATCCCATGGGACAGGCACAGCCTTCCAGGGCATTATCTATTTTGCCGATCTGTACCAGGGCAATGCCATTGTTGCGGATTATATTGCCCTCTGGTATATCCGCTATGGAAAGCCTGTCATTTTGTATAAAATCAGTCGTAATATGGGCTTCGCCGATTTGCAGTTTTTTATTCTTTCTTTCCTTGACACCCTGTCTTCCTCCGGCCATCTGCATGATGGGCAGCGGCGCCTTTCCGAATCCCAGCTTGCGATGTAGACCGGAGTTTGACTCGTCCGAATCAATCACCAGCACGCTGTAGCCCTTAAACGAAAATGATTTTGCGAGCAGGACGGTCAACGTGCTCTTACCGCTGCCTCCCTTGCCACATAAAGCGATTTTCATAGTTCCTTTTCCAGCATTTCACAAGCGCCTATTGAACGAATTATAACAAATAATACCTAGCAAACTGGAAAGCTGAGCATAGTTTACATAATAATATATGAAATCTTAATGACTGTGAAATGCCTTATGCACCTCTTTAAGGTGCCTGTTTGTCACGTGCGTATAGACCTGTGTGGTGCGGATGCTGGAATGCCCCAGCATCTCCTGAACAGAACGTAAATCCGCGCCGCCCATGAGCAGATCCGTGGCAAATGAATGTCTGAGGGTATGCGGCGAAACTTTTATGGCCAGACCGGATTTTTTGGCGTATTTGTCCACGATATTCTGTATGGAGCGCACAGAGAGGCGCAGGCTTTCGCCTTTTTTATCCTTTATCTCCTTAAAATTGATCTTCTTGTTAATACCATAGCGGATAAACAAGGGGCTAAAACGGTCATCCCTGGCTTTAAGATATTCATCGATACAGCCGGCTGCAGATGCTGAGAGAAAAACTACCCGTACCTTGTTGCCTTTGCCGCGTACGCTGAACTCATTGCGTTTGAAATCTATCTGGTCGCGGTTGAGCGTGGCCATCTCTGAAACCCTTAGTCCGGTACTGAAAAGGGTTTCTAGTATGGCTTTGTCCCTTATAGCTGCAATATCATTATTGCCGGGAGCGTTTAATAGCCTCTCAATCTGCTCTAGATTAAGGAAATTAACCATGCGCTGCGCCTGCCTGGGCAGCTCTATTTTGTCCGGCGCTAGCATCTGCATGTCCTTCTGCACGATTAAATAGCGGAAAAAGCTCCTCAGTGCGATAACGTGATAGTTCTGCGTTATCGGCTTGAGAGGCTGGTTATTGCCAAACCTGTAACGCGAGAGATACAGACGGTATTTATTCAGTATATCCAGGTCTATATCCTCCAGACTGACTGATGGATAATTGTTATACAGCCATTCTGCAAAACGGCCGAGATAATGATGGTATTCCTTAATGGTTAAAGTAGAAAAGGACTTGTTGACCTCAAGATATTCCAGGAAATCCAGTATATGACCCTTTATCTTGTTTTCCATTATATACTTCGTATAACTGTCATTATGCGAAGTATTATATCAGAGTCATAGAAACAGTTCAACTAGGCTTTTTCCACTGCTTTCAATGGACAGGCTTACACACACTTTATGAACCATGATATCAAATAGTGTTACTGATATCAACAACGGTTATATCTTCTCCACCGCTTTCAAAGGAGAGGCTTCCGCGCATTTAATACAGCCCCTGCAGTAATTGGCCGGATGAAAATATGGATATTCAAATGGAGCTTCCTGGCGTATGATTCTTTTTGGGCATGACCCTACAGCAGCGCAGTGACCATCAGGATGGCATTCCTTCGGTTTGCACTTTTCGTAGTCAATTTTGACGTTAATCTTTCCCGGCAGTTCCATAGCACGCCTCTTACTGGTTCTGCCTTACATACGCGCTGAGTTCATCCAGCAGCAAATCAAGCCCCTCATTTTTTAAGGCCGAAATCGGCACAATCCTGATGTCCCCTGCTACATCCAGCTTTTTAATAATCTCCTGCCAGATTTCACAGGCATCCTGGATTAAGTCGATTTTGTTCAACACGTTGACCTGGTATTTATGCTTGACCTCGAGCTCCTTAAGGATTTCCTCCACCGTTTCATACTGCTCCGCAGCATCCGCATGTGTGATATCGATAACATGCAGCAGTATTTCCGCTTCCTTCAACTCCTCCAGCGTCGCCCTGAACGCAGCTACGATGGATGGCGGCAATTTGTGTATGAAACCCACTGTATCCGTAAGCAGTAACTCGGTATTGTCGCGCAGCGTAATTCTCCTGGTTACAGGGTCCAGTGTACTGAAAAGCCTGTCTGCCACCAGCACCGAGGATTTACTCAATGCATTAAGCAGCGTGCTTTTCCCTGCATTCGTGTAACCAACCAGGGCCACAACAGGAATGCCCCTGCTCCTCCTGTTTTCCCGGTAAAGCGCACGGTGCTGGCGGATAGCCTCAATCCTGGCTTCCAGCCTTTTGATCTTTTGTCTCACCAGCCTTCTATCGGTTTCAAGTTGCGACTCTCCTGGCCCCCTGGTTCCAATGCCGCCTCCCAGCCTTTCCAGATGGCTCCACTGCCCTGCCAGTCTCGGCAGCAGATACCGGTACTGTGCCAGCTCCACCTGCAATTTTCCCTCACTGGTGCGGGCGCGCTGGGCGAAAATGTCCAGTATCAAAGCCGTGCGGTCTATAATTTTGCTCTCCAGATATTCCTCCAGGTTGCGCTGCTGCCTGGGTGTCAGTTCGTCATTAAACACCGCCACGTCATAGGCCAGCCTGGATTTCATATCCTTTAGCTCCTGCAGCCTGCCTTTTCCCAGGTATACAGTCGAAGAAGGCTGCCTCAGCCTCTGCGTCAACTTCCCCACCACACTCAACCCCGCAGACGAGACAAGGGATGATAATTCCTGCATTGAACTCTGCAGGCTCCAGTTGTCAGTTGCATATTGTGCCTCCACACCGACGATAATCGCCCTCTCTCTTGCAATAAAAGTGCTAAATGTCCTGCTCATATTGATTACATTCGTAAAACTTCCCTGTTTTTATGCCACTTGAGCAGCCGTGAAACGCCCTCATCCAGCCTCGCATCCGGAATAGTCAGGGAAAACCTGATATATCCCTCCCCACTGGGTCCGTAACCTGTGCCCGGTGTCACCGCGATATTGGCTTTCTCCAGCAATTCCGAGGTAAAGCCGGCGGAAGTATATCCCTGCGGAACCGCAGCCCAGATGTAAAAACCCGCTTTGGGAATATCATGCTCCAACCCGATATGTTGCAGGGCGCTGCATAATCTGTCACGCCGCTTTTGGTAGATGGCATTTCTGCGGTATATGCTCTCCTGTGATGCAGTCAGTGCCTCTATCGCCATATACTGGATGGCCTGTGGTATGCCCGAATCCAGATTTGTTTTCAGCGTGAATAATGCCTTAACCATCTCTGCATTGCCTACGGCCATTCCGAGTCTCCAGCCAGTCATGTTATATGTCTTGGAGAGCGAGTGGAATTCAATAGCCACATCCCTGGCGCCTTTTACCTCTAAAATGCTTGGTGGCAGAAAATTATCATAGGCCACCTCGGAGTAAGGCGCATCATGGCAGATCATGATATCGTTTTTTCTTGCAAAATCCACCGCTTTTTGGAAAAATTTCGTTGTCGAAACGGCGCCTGTTGGATTATTGGGGTAGTTCAGCCACAGAATTTTGGTTTTGCTTAGCACTTTGCCCGGAATGCCATCCAGGTCAGGCAAAAACGCACTTTTCCTCGATATGGGTAAATAGTGTACCTCTCCGCCGGCCAGCATGGTGCTGATGCTGTATACCGGGTATCCGGGGTCAGTCACCAGCGCAATATCCCCACTATCGATATAGCAAAAGGATATATGTGCTATGCCTTCCTTTGACCCTATCAGGGGCAAAACCTCGCTGGCCGGGTCCAGTTCGACATTAAATCTTTCGGCGTACCATTGCGAGATGGCTGTGCATAATTCCGGCAACCCTGCCGTTTCCGGATAGCGGTGATTCGCCGGGTTTTGTGCTTCTGCGCAGAGCTTATTAATAATGTGCTGCGGCGTGGGCAGGTCCGGGTCACCTATACCAAAACTTATTATGTCAATGCCACTGGCCTTTTTCTGCGCTATGATTCTGCTGATCTCTACAAAAAGATATGGAGGAAGTTTGTTCAGTCTATTTGCAACTTCTATCAAATTCAGTACACCCCATTCTGCAATTTTATTTTAGCCATGTCCCCGTAAATACTTCTTCCACCCCCCCTCGCAAGAAGACAGATTCCTTTTTATTCCATATAATTGTTAATATGCCACCTGGCATTATTATGTCAACCTTTTCATTAGCATAACCCTTTTTCACGGCAGCAACAGCGATGGCGCATGCGCCTGAGCCGCAGGCCAGGGTTTCACCTACTCCCCGCTCCCACACCCTGGCTCTGATTCTATCTTTAGCCTCGATGTGGGCTATCTCAAAATTTGTTCTATTGGGGAACCAAATATGCCGCTCAATTATAGGACCGATAGTATTAAGGGGTAATTCCTCTATATCGTCTTTAATAAATGCTACGGCATGAGGATTTCCCATGGAGATAAAATTTAGATCTAGTTTACGCCCTTCAATGGATAATATTTTTTGTATCATAGCCTTTGAGCCGGTGCTTGCTGCATCAGCCGTGAACTGGACAGGATTAAGTGGGATTTCAGTAATACCAAACCTGGGCATCCCCATATCGACTTTTACGCTGGTTACACTGCCCCTTGTTTTAAATAGATATGCCTTTTTAAGACCGGAATTCGTCTCGATATCCAGTTCAACTGAATCATTTAATTTGTAATCGCTCACATACTTGGCAAAACAGCGCAACCCGTTACCGCAAACTTCGGCTTCAGAGCCATCAGTATTAAATATCCTCATACTTAAACTGTCAGACTGCATGTTAACCGTGATCAGGCCATCTGCACCCACGCCAAAATGGCGATGGCACATATCTTTGGCCAACTCTGGCCAGTTACGTCTCATTTTTCGCGCGTCAATGATTATGAAATCGTTGCCCGTTGCCTGCATTTTACTGAATTTCATAATTCATCCTCGCTAATTCTCGAGATATTCATGAATCAACCTTTCTATATTATCTTTGATATCATTTTCAACATCAAACCAGTGTATGCGGCTGTCTCCAGGTTTAAACCAGGCATATTGTTTTCTGGCAAAGCCGTGAGTACGGTATTTAATGCGGGATACTGCCTCATCCAACCCAATCTCCCCTCTTAGAAACATACTTATTTCGCTATAGCCTATGCCCGACATGGACGGTAAATCCAGCCCGTAACCACGATCCATGAGGGATTTTACCTCGCCGATAAGGCCGTTGTTTATCATGTGGTCCACCCTTACGTCAATTCTGCTATATAGCTTTTTTCTATCCATAGTTAAACCGATAATCAGGGGGGTTACTTCTTCCGTATCATTATTCCTGCTGAATTTTGATGGCTGATGGCCGGAATAATGAAAAATTTCCAGCGCCCTGATAACCCGCCTTACGTTGGTTGGCATAATTCGTTTGGCAGACTCAGGGTCGACTTTTTGCAGCTCTGCATAAAGCGCATTATGTCCCTCTTGTATAGCCTTGTTTTCCAGGGAGCGGCGGAATTCAGCATGAGGAGGCACACCTGGAATGCTCCATTTTTCCAGTGTAGCTCTGACATACAGACCTGTCCCTCCTACCAGCACCGGGACATTATCCCTCCCGCTTATCTCCTTTATTAGAGTCAGCGCATTTCCCTGATAAACAGCCAGACTGAATGATTCATCAGGGTCAACAATGTCATATAAGTGGTGAGGTACGAGTTCTCTTTCCAACCTTCCAGGCTTGGCGGTGCCTATATCCATGTAACGGTAAATCTGCCGGCTGTCGGCATTTATAATTTCTATTTTATATTTTGCAGCCAGCGATAAGGTCAGTGCCGATTTACCCGTTGCGGTTGGGCCGACTATTGCAATCAGCTTTTTCATGGGGAGGATTTGATATTTGAGGTCTGCTTTACAATGCTGATAAATTCATCAGCTTTCAGGCTGGCTCCCCCAACCAGTGCGCCATTTATATCCTCCGCAGACGTAAATTCACATATATTGGCAGCGGTAACACTGCCTCCATATAGAATACATAATTTCTCCGCGTGCCGTTTACCCCATATCTCACCAATCCTTGACCGGATATAGGATGCAGTATTATTTGCCTGATTAGCCGTGGCTGCTTTGCCGCTCCCGATAGCCCATACAGGCTCATAGGCTACTACTATCTCATCGGCGGGTTCTATCCCGTTTAATCCCCTGGTTAATTGATTTGAGATAACTTCAAATGTTTTGCCACTCTCATTATCTTGCAGGCATTCCCCTACACAGAGGATGGGCTTGATGCCTTCAAACAGTGCTTTGGACACCTTTTTATTTATCATGTCATCTGTTTCGCCAAAGATTTGCCTTCTTTCAGAGTGTCCCAATATAACGTACTCGCATATACCGGCCAGCATTGCCGCCGAAATCTCTCCTGTAAAGGCACCTCGGTGTTCATAATACATATTCTGCGCGCCGAGTTTGATGGAAGTATTGCGTGTAATTTCCCATATACTATGCAGCGAAATATAAGGTGGACAAAGTATTTTCTGCACATCTGGTATTGTGTCCAGGGTGATGAGCATTTCACGAACCAGCCCGCATGCCTCATCGACCGTGGTATTCATTTTCCAGTTTCCTGCGATAATGGAAGGCCTCATTTTACGCTCCATATTTTTTAAGCTTCAAAGCATTTGCCATAGCCAACGGCATGATGTTCTGCGATGGGAAGATGCCCAGGCCCCCGTAAATACAATCATTTTCCGTAAACTGCTGCACTCTGTCCACCCTGCAATATTTTGAATACAGCATAAATGGCACGCTGTGCCAGCTGTGACTCTTCATTTGGGCAGGGGTCGAATGGTCCGCAGTCACCATGAGTACATCAGGTCTCAGGCTTAATATATCGGGTATTATTTTATCAACCTTTTCAATAGCTTGTACCTTTTTTTTGAAATCGCCGTCCTCACCTGCCGTGTCTGTCCCTTTATAATGAATAAAAAAATAATCATGATTTTCAAAGTTGTCTGCCAGTATATCCATAGCATGATATATATCGTCGGGCGCAGTTAATACCTGCATACCGACTAATTTCGCCAATCCTCGATACATGGGATAAGAAGCTAATGCCGCTGGACTAAGCTGATAAATCTCCGGGATAGAGGGAATATCCGGTATTTTTGAAAAACCTCGTAAGAGCAGCATATTGGCTGGGTGTTGCGATTGCAAAACGTGGGAAGCTTTTTCAATAAATTTATTAACAACATCCGCCGTTTGTTCAGCCCCCTCGCCAGTTGCAACACACTGCAGAGGAAGAACGCCTGTCCTCTGTGGGTCAGTATCGCTCAATTCTTCAACAAGTGAACTATGCCGCAGTACAAGTAAAAATCTGTGTTCCCGTACCGGTCGCACGAATACCTTTATATCCCCCAGATCTATACCGCTGAGCAATTCGCACAATTCGGAGCACCTGGATGTACTGATCCTGCCTGCCCGCCGGTCAAGTATGACGCCGCTGGCATCAGTCGTACAAAAATTACCCCTTGCGGCGATATCAAACCTGCCAATATCGAAATCAACACCCAGCGCCTCCAGTACACCACGACCAATTTGCCAATCTAGTGGATTGTATCCGAACAGAGCCAGGTGTCCCGGCCCGCTGCCGGGAGTAATGCCAGCGCTGACCGGTTCTGCCAATCCGCAAATACTCATACTTGCCAGCCTGTGCAGGTTTGGAATACGGGCAGATTGCAATTCAGTTTTTCCTGACTTCGGTTCTGGTATTCCTCCAAGTCCGTCCATAACAAGTAATATAATTCTGGACTGGCTCCTTATACAGATTTTGCTCAACTGTTCAAGTGATATCATGGTTAAATCATTTATCCAGCAAAACAGCAACTCCCGGAAGGGTTTTCCCCTCCAGAAATTCCAGACTTGCTCCCCCTCCAGTAGATACATGCGTCATATTATCAGTCAGCTTCATCTCTTCAACAATTTCTGCTGTTGATCCTCCGCCGATGACTGTGGTTCCCTTATTTTCTGCTACAGAGTAGGCCATATTTCTGGTGCCCTCAGAAAATTTAGGCACCTCATAGATGCCCATGGGCCCATTCCAAAAAACTGTTTTGCAGTTATTCAAATGATTGATAAAATTTTTCATCGTTTTAGGACCGATATCCACAATATACATATCTTTGGGTATTTTGCCAACCTGGACAATTTTAGGCTCACTCTGCCCCTTAATATCTCTCGATACCATAACATCCTCAGGTAAAACCATAGTCACATTGGCTTTTTCAGCCTCTCTCAGGATATTTTGAATAATATCATGTTTATCCTTTTCGATTTTCGATAAACCCACAGAGATACCTTTAACGCTCAATATATTTGCAGCCATGCTCCCACCAAGTAGAATAACATCCACCTTGTCAAGAATATTTTGCACAACACCTATTTTATCGCTGACTTTAGCACCTCCCAGGAGTGCGCCGAAGGGATGTTCAGGATTTGTCATAATTTTACCTAAAGATACAAGCTCTTTTTGCATCAATAACCCGCAGTAGGCCGGCAGATATTTTGTAATACCAACGTTCGAGGCATGTTCCCTGTGTGCAGTACCAAAAGCGTCATCTACATATACATCGGCCAGTTCCGCCAGTTCCCTGGAGAATTGGGGGTCATTAGATTCCTCTTCCGTATGGAACCTTAGATTCTCCAGTACCAGTATTTCCCCGTCAT
>CAZTHJ010000034.1:0-10254 GCA_964613565.1 uncultured Dehalococcoidales bacterium
AAAAGAATAAATTTACTGCGTTATCTGCAAATACTGATTTGTAATGTGTTTTCCGTATTGTATACTATTATTTAAGAACATTGATTTTTAGTGAAATTCAATAATATGGAAATAATTGCGGCCAACGGATGCTGCTATGGGCAGAACAAAAACCCTGATAGAGGCGACTATTATAAATATTGTGGCCAGCAATTCTGGAGTTTCATTTCAGGGGATGAAAACCTGTACTTAGACATTATTATCCCACTGGGACACAAGGCAAAAGAAAAGAACAGAGAATTTACCAAAGAATATTCTAAAATAGTCAATAAATTTACACTGGAATTCAGCAATAAATTCTGTATAGATGGCGAAATCGACTGGAATAAATTAGTTAACTTTAATTCCGCTGTTACAGCTAGATAATTTGCCGGCCCGTCATTTCATTACCGTGTTAAATTACTCTAAAATACCAGTATAATCGGCACCACGATGGCGATAAAGCCGGTAAACAGCACCGCCAGCATGAAGAGGTTATAGCGCAGATTGTAGTTGCCCAGCAGCGATGGATCATAGTACCCATCCACTCCCTGGTCCTTGTACATCTTGAGCAGTCCGTTGAGCAGCTTCTGCCTGGTCTGCTTGCCCTTTAACAGGCCCATCTCAACCACAAAGTTAACCACAATAATGAGTGCCATGAAGGTGAAAAAGACAATCCACTGGGTAGCATCCTTGTTATCATTGCCGGCAATGCCGGCGTTGATGCCCAGCGATATCAGGTTCAATAAGATTGCTGTGAGGATAAAAACGGTATCCGTACGTGCATTTTGCTGCAACTCATTGACAATATGTTCATGGACTCTCTGAATCTAAGTAGCCTCCTCATATTCCTCGCTTAGGGCATTCTAACACAATATCCAGTGCAGGCCTAACTCAGCTCAGCTTGAGCACATCCAGGAAGGCCTCCTTGGGCACTTCCACCTGGCCGATCTGCTTCATTTTTTTCTTGCCTTCACGCTGTTTTTCCAGCAGCTTGCGCTTGCGGGTGATATCTCCACCATAGCACTTGGCCAGTACGTCCTTGCGTTTGGCAGCTATATCCGTGCGTGCCAGCACATGGCCGCCCATGGCCGCCTGTATGGGCACCTTGTAAAGCTGGCGGGGTATGACCTCCCTGAGTTTATTGACCAGGGCCTTGCCTACATCGTAGGCCTTGTCTGGAGATACGATGCGGCTGAATGCGTCCACCAGCACATTATTCACCAGTACGTCTATCCTGGACAACCTGGCCTCCCGATATCCGATGAGATTATAGTCCATGGAGGCATAGCCCTGGCTGCGGCTCTTTAACTGGTCATAAAAAGTGGTCAGCATGGAGCGCAGCGGGATCTCATATTCAAGCTGTACCCTCTGCCCCAGCTCTCCCAGCGTGCCGCTGTGCCCCAGATACTCTGTTTTCCTATAGACACCCTCGTTGTCCTTAAACAGCTCCATAATGGTGCCGATATACTTGGAAGGAGTGATGATGCTGACACTGACCCAGGGCTCCTGCATGCTGGCGATTTCCGTGGTTTCGGGCAGGTCGGTGGGATTGACGATTACCAGTTCCTCCCCGTCAGTTTTTTCCACCTTATAGCTGACACCAGGCGCGGTCAGCACCAGCGACAGGTTAAACTCCCTTTCCAGCCTTTCCCGCACAATATCCAGGTGCAGCAGACCGAGGAAGCCGCATCTGAAGCCATGCCCCAGCACAGGACTGGACTCCGGCTCATAGGAGAGCGAGGCGTCATTCAGGCTCAGCTTCTCGATGGCATTGCGCAGTTCCCCGTAATCATTGGCCTCTGTGGGATAAATGCCTGCAAAGACCATGGGTTTGGCCGGCCGGTAGCCGATGAGTGGCTCAGTGGCGCCTTTTTCAACGCTGGTGATGGTGTCGCCCACGCGGCATTCGCCGACATACTTTAAACCGCTGGCGATATAGCCCACATCTCCCGCCATGAGCCTGTCCACGGGACAGGCCTGCGGGTCGAAATAGCCAGCCTCCAGAGCTTCTAATTCGGTACCCTGGCCCATGAGGCGCAGCCTGTCCCCCCCCGCAATGCTGCCATCCACCACACGCACATAGGCAATCACGCCTTTATATGAGTCATAGTGAGAGTCGAAAATAAGCGCCCTCAGCGGCAGGTCTTCCCGGCCGCGCGGCGGAGGGATACGCCGCACTATCTCCTCCAGTACCCTGGCCACGCCCTGCCCTGTTTTAGCACTGATGGAGAGCACGCTTTCCGGCCCATAGCCTAAAACCGTTTCGATCTCATCCAGAACCCTATCCACCTCGCCGCCAGGCAGATCAATCTTATTAAGCACCGGAATGATCTCCAGATTGTGCTCTATGGCCAGGTATACATTGGCAATCGTCTGCGCCTGTATACCCTGTGTCACATCGATAACCAGCACCGCGCCTTCGCAGGCGGCAATGCTGCGTGAGACCTCGTAGGAAAAGTCCACATGCCCGGGGGTGTCGATCAGGTTCAGTTCATAGCTCTGGCCATCTTCTGCCCTGTAGTTGAGCCTGATAGCCTTGGCTTTAATGGTAATGCCTCGTTCGCGCTCAAGGTCCATGCTGTCCAGCACCTGCTCGCGCAGCTCCTCAGGTCGCATAGCGCCGGTGATCTCAATAAGACGGTCTGCCAGCGTGGACTTGCCGTGGTCGATGTGGGCAATAATACAGAAATTTCTCGTCAGCGACTGATGCATATTTATCTCTTGTCTTAAAGTACAAGGCTTATTTTACCAAATATAGGGATAAGGGTTTGCCTTTAAGAGCAAAATCGAGGCAGTACCGGCCTAACTGCAAATGAACCTGCTTGCGAGCCTAAAACCTTTTGTACCAGGTGTCCAACGTCAGCTGCTTTTAGCCTTTTTCCCTTTGAAAATACCCATGATCGCTGAGAGGATACTCCACACGACATAGGCCACAATCACAATGGCCAGGATGGTAAAGATGCTGTACCTGTGGAAAAAACCAAGGCATTCGGCCATAAAAATAGAGCCTTCGCCAACCTTGAAGGCATAGGGAGAAGAGTACCAGTCACTTTGACCACCCCTGCTGTCAACAGCCATGATGCGCCAATAATAGGTACCGGGCTTCAACCATGCCGTATAGGAATCCTGCCCGGAAACCTCATAATGCCCAGGTATAGGAGTTACGCTAAACCCCGGTGAATCGCTGATCTCAAGTATATAGCTGAGGGCGCTATCGGGTGCCGGGGAGCTCCAGTTGAAGGTTACGGGCTGGTCGCCGAAGACGCCGATGGTATTGCCTGATGGGCTGAGGGGAACCGGACTGGAAGGGGGTCTGTAGGCAGGAGCAGATTCGGCCGGGCTTGTGGTCACCGGGGGATTCTGGCTTACTGCATCATCCTCATCCTGCTGGCTGCCATCAACCTGCTCTATGGCGGGCAGTATTTCTATGATATGTGTTTCATATATGGACATGGTCTGGCTTCCCACAACCAGCCTGTATTCACCTTTATCGAGCTGGGGCAATATGAATTCATAGCTGAAACTGCCAGCCAGGTTTGTCCAGATATTCGAGCCGATAGTGGTTTCGTTCAACCGGACGTATATACTGTCGCTGGCAGTAAAGCCTGTTCCGCTCAGGCGGAGTGTATCTCCAGCCCTGAGCGAAGTCGCATTCAGCTGCAACTTCTGCTTCACGCCGAGCTGGAAATTCATAAAGACACCGCTGTTCAGGCACTGGAATTTCAAGTAATGCGTACCGTAGGCAGCTTCGGGGATGGTGAACTGAAGGCTGTAACTGCTACTGCCATCAGGTATGGATCCCTGGCTCAATACCCGGACATCATTTTCTTCAAAAACGGCCGTTCTACTCCACAGGAGTGTGTAGCTTCCCCACATACTATCGGTGATCTCGGTAAAGGTTATGCTTCCGTTTGTACCCACAGGGCCGGTGTTCGGCGTCAAACTGACACCGCCGCAATTTCCGCTTACTCAGCCCGCTTCAACTACAGCAGGGGACAGCATTATCCCCATAACCAGAACCATCACAACAATGACCAGATATTTAGATTTCATGCTATTCTAATCAGCCTCTATTTATTACAGCATGCCACGTTAATCGCCAGGTAACCTGTAGCTTCATTGCCCTGGCTATCAGTAACAATCACCGTAATCAGTGCATTGCCGAACTGAGCACCGGTGGTCCAGATGGCATATTCACCCTGGGCTTCAATTTTGCCCAGGTTGGCAAACCAGACATAGCGCAGCTCGTCGTTATTGGGATCAATGGCGTCACACCGCAGGGTGTACTCGCTGAAGCGCGAGGCCTCAATATTTTTTGTACAGTTTTCACATTTTACAGTGTAGATAACGGGGTGCTGCGGCTCTTCGTCCGTAACATTGATATCCACCGTTTTCTGTACCTTATCTCCCCTGTCATTGGAGACAACTACGGTGACCGTGTAAATGCCAACCTCAATCGGCGAGAGCCACTTGATAGACTCCGGGTCCTCTTGCGGCTTGATCTCTCCCGCAGATGCCGACCATACATAGGTCAGAGGGCTATTCTGGCTGTCAGTAGCTACGCAAAGTATCTCGATGACGCGGGAGGGCTGTACCTGGTTAGGTATGGGCAAATAGCGGATGATAAGCCCGTTGCTGCTGGACGCATCGGATGACTGGGTAGTTTTTTGCGTAGCGCCATCAGCGCAGGCAAGGGTTAGCACTGTCCCTGCCAGCAACGCTAATATAATCACTGCCAGTATTAACCTGTAAACGTAAAATCTTTTCAAACCTGATCTTTCTGTCATAGTCTCTTGACACTTCATGCCGGAACCCTTTCTTTTTGAAAGTATTTTCTCTGGAAATAGAGTGCTACATTCACCAGGCTTATCAGCACGGGCACCTCCACCAGCGGACCAATAACCGCAGCAAAGGCCTGTCCCGAGCCGATGCCAAATACGGCTACAGCCACGGCAATGGCCAGCTCAAAATTATTGCTGGCTGCAGTAAAGGCAATGCTGGCTGTCCTTGAATAATCAGCTCCAATTTTCTTGCCCATATAGAAGGACACAAAGAACATGATAACAAAATAGAACAGCAGAGGGATAGCAATGCGCACCACATCCAGCGGTATCTGCACGATGAGCTCACCTTTGAGCGAGAACATCACCACGATGGTAAACAGCAGGGCTGCCAGCGTAATCGGGCTGATTTTGGGAATGAACTTTGTTTCGTACCATTCACGCCCTTTGGTCTTGAGACATATGAAGCGCGTCAGCATGCCGCCGAAGAAGGGAATGCCCAGGTAAATCAGCACGCTCTGTGCTATCTCCCACATGGTGATTTTAACAACGGAGCCCTGAAGTCCAAACAGGCCGGGCATAATGGTGATAAAGAAATAAGCATATACAGAGTAAAAAACTATCTGGAAGATGGAATTAAGTGCCACCAGCCCGGCGGCATATTCGGTATCCCCGCGGGCCAGTTGGTTCCACACGATCACCATGGCTATGCAACGCGCCAGCCCGATCAGGATCAGGCCGACCATATAGTCGGGGTTCGGCCAGATAAAGCCTAGGAAGATTATAGCAATAAAAAACATGAGGAAGGGGCCGATAATATAGTTCTGTAGCAGTGAGAGTCCCAGCACCTTCCAGTCGCGGAAGACTCGACCCATTTCCTCATATCTCACCTTGGCCAGCGGAGGATACATCATCAAAATCAGTCCGATGGCGATGGGTATGGACGTGGTGTCCACCTGGAAATATCCTATGAAACCTGCAACTGAAGGCACGAAATAGCCTAGCCCTACACCAATGCCCATGGCAAGAAAGATCCACAGCGTTAAAAACCGGTCCAAAAAAGATAGCTTACCAATAACAGTTTTCCCCTCGCTCATAGCGACTCTCCTTATTGCAGAAGTTTAGTCAGAGCCTGAAGATCATTATTATACTCAGGTCTCTCTAACACAGGACAATCAGACAACTGGCATTTCCTCTTAGCCAGATCGATGGCAAAGGCGAGACAGGTTTTCCTGCCGCATGCTTTGCAGTCTGTTTTAGGCAGAAACTTATGCAGCGCCAGACCCAGACCCATCTTTGTCTTGCCCGGTTCCACAACCTGAGGCTGAGGCTGTTCCAGCTTTGCAATAATTTTATGATATATAGCCTCTGCAGGATATGCCCCCATATCATATACGGTGTATTGCATAAATTGAGTGGGACTCTCCTGATAGCAGCTTTTTACAGCCTTGCCCACTATCTCTGAATTTAACCCCGGTGAATTAAGATCCCTTTCCCCGGGTTTGCATAGCAGGTTTATGATGCTGACCTGCTGCTTAAACCTCTCAATCAACGATGCAGGTATATTCACCAAGTTGGGCGTCAGCGCAGTTGACTCTATGATACGGCCCTGGGGGTCAATTCCATTTTGCTCCAAAGCCAAAAGCGACTGGCCCGGCATATGCCCGGAGGATTCCCTGCCGCAAAGCACAATGTAGCGTATGTTGGGATTAGCCACAATATTGCAGATCATTTTTTCTATGCCGATATTCTCGGTTTGCAGCATGCCTGAGAGAGCTGCCCCGGAATCTGTTCCTATCATGACCAGCTCATTCAATTCGGCTGGTATGGCAAAGTCAAAGGTATCCAGGATAACACAGACCGCCACGGGAGAATAGTCATTGCCCCTGACATAGCGGCCGGCTTCCGGAGGATACCCTTCAGGCGGCTTAACCTTCAACATAATCTCTATTTTGCCACATTCCAGCTTGATTTCCAGCATGGAATTGGCAGATTCAATATTATTGATAGACTCCTATCGAATTTGCCATTTTTTCAGTAATCCATTTTTGCTTAAGCCAGCGCGGCTTGTATCCAGAGAAACACATAGTAGATACCAACACCAATAAATACCAGAGCCACGATAACCCTTATCACACGTTCAACGCGACCCAGCACATTCAGCCATGAAGATAATCCGGCCACACCCAGGGAAAGCAGTATTCCGATGACCAGTACCGGCAATCCGGTACCGATAGCATATACCGCCGGCAGGGCGATTCCGCCGCTGGACTTTAGAGCCAGGGGTATCAAAACGCCGAAATACAGCACGGCGCTATAAGGGCAAAAGGCCAGTGCAAAGATCACGCCCAGAAGGAAACCGCCGAACATGCCCCAGTTGGCTACCTTGTTGCCAAGGTTAGTGAGCATACCCCCACCCCTGCCAAAGGAGATTTTATCTATAAACAGCATCAATATTCCTACGATGATTAATAAAGGCCCGAGCACTTTCTCTCCCACATTCTGCAGGAAGAGGGCAATTACGGGTATTTCCAGCCCTATAGTAATAATCAGGATTCCAATCAATGTATAAGAAAACATCCTTCCCAGAGTGTACAGGGCAGCAGTGGTAATAGCATATTTGCGGTCTGTCACCCTGCGGCTGATGTAAGCTATGGCGGCAATATTGGTCGCAAGCGGACAGGGGCTGATAGCAGTCAACAGCCCAAGTAGGAAAGCGGACAGGATGGGGATATTGGAATTTAGTAATGAATCAAAGCCTCCCATTAGTTGATTTCCTCCAGGCTCTTTGTGACGATCTCAGTGAGGAAATCATCGAAAGACGTAGCATCATTATAGACCGACGGCAGCCAGATTTTTTCAATATGCTGAATATTCTCTTTTCCTTTTACTATGGTATTCACGAAAAGCTGGGAGCTTATGGCCCCATATTTTTTGAGTACATCGGCATTATTTTTGTCCTCCAGCTCATAGCTGGTAAAGGTTATCTTGCCGCTCTCCATCTGGTCTTTATAGGCAGTTTCCAGAAAAGCTTTAGTCCTTACTTCGATGTTAAGGCATAGTGCGCAGCGCCTTTTGGGATGGAAATATACAAAGTCAATCCTATTAATGGAAGCCATGGAGGCAGGGGTAACAGTAGTCGGTGCAGAAGTAGTCGGCTTTGTTGAGGGTGTAGAAGACGGCATGGGCGTGGTTGTTGCTGAAGTACCACATCCGACCACCAAAGCGAGGGTAAACAACAGCAGGATACTGAGTTGAATAAACTTATTCAAGTTTGCTAGTGACCTCCGAGTTTCTTTATGCAACTTATTCATCAGAATCATTCAGGCGGGTTACAAATTACCCTCGAGACTCTGCTCAATGACATTTTTTACCTGATTATCGAATGCCTGCTTGTTCTTCCTGCATCCCCAGTTCCAGATATCCTGAATATCTCTGATATTTTCCTTGTCACCGATGATCGTATTAATAAACAGTTGGGATCCAACAGCGCCATATTTCAGTGCTATATCTTTGTTCTTACTATCGCCAAGGCTCAATACCCTGTAAGTCATCCTTCTATCTTTTATTTCATCATTGAAATACGTATTTACAACATAGTTGATTCGCTCTTCAAAGCATAAACATGTGACACACCTCTGCACCCGGTGAAAATATATGACATCGACTTTAATATCTTTACTAGATGGTTTGGCTGCAGGGGTCATGGTTGCAGGCATAGTAGCAGGTGATGTGGTGGGATTCGATGATGGTTTTGATGTGGTGGGCGTAACCACCGCTTCCGCGCTACAACCCATGATCAAAAAGAGGGAAACCAATAAAAGGATGCAGAGTTTCATAATATTATTCAATTTGCTGCGACCTCCATATTATTAAGCGTTTCAGACTATTTAGTAGTGACTAAACGTTGCCTAATTTCATCGCCTTCTTCTGTGCATCTGAAATATGTCTCATCAATTCTTTTTTGTCAGGCACCTTGCCAGAAAGCACCAGCTTTTCATCGATGACCAAGCCCGGCGTCATCAGGATAGGATATTCCAGTATCTTTTTCATGTCCTTGACCTCTTCGATAGTAGCCTCAACGTGCATTTCCTTAACCATCTCCCTGACCGACTTTTCCAGCATATGGCACTTGGCACAGCCAGTTCCCAGTATCTTAATGTTCATATTTTTCCTCCCTAAATCTTATGATGAAAATAAACCGAATAAATATCCTGTAAGTGTTGCCATAATAACCACCATGCCAGCGTAGGTCAGGGTCTTTTTCCAGCCCATGATTCCACGAAGCACCAGTATACTGGGCAGGGAAAGGGCAGGCCCCGCCAGCAGCAGCGCCAGGGCCGGCCCCTTGCCCATGCCCAGCGCCATGAATGCGCTCAGAATGGGAACCTCCGTCAGCGTGGCAAAATACATCAGCATGCCCAGGAAAGAGGCAATAAAATTACCCGTTATGGTATTACCGCCGACAAAGCGGGTCATGATGGATTCGGGAATGAGCACCTTCAATATGCCGGCAATAAACACGCCCAGCAGCAGCCAGGGGGCGATCAGCTTGACAAAGCGCCAGGTTTCCAGCATCCACAGCTTCATCTCCTCAATTTTGAACCAGCGCCAGAGTATGATGGCAAGACAGGCCAGCAAAATGCCCATTAGTATCCAGATCTTGGATGCAGCGGTGATAAGAATGCCGACAAGTACGATAAAGAATATGATCTGCTGCCATAAAGGCTTGCCATCGGATGCCCCTTCCAGCGCATCAAAAAGGGCGGCATCGGCTTCTGATGGCCTCTTTTTATAAATAGCCGCCATAACAAGGCCTATGACGATGGCAAAAAGAACCGCGCCGATGATCCTGGCCAGGCCGATATCATAGCCCAGCAACCTGGCCGTATATACTATGGCAAGTATATTGATGGCGGGGCCTGAATATAGGAAGGCAATAGCAGGACCGATGCCGGCGCCCCTTTTATAAATGCCGCCAAAAAGGGGCAATACTGTGCATGAGCAGACTGCCAGGATGGTGCCCGAAACCGAAGCTATGCTGTAGGAAAGCAATCCCTTTGCCTTGGGGCCAAAATACTTCAGCACCGAGTTTTGCGAAACAAAAACAGAGATAGCACCGGCGATAAATAAAGCCGGCACCAGGCAGGTTATGACATGCAGGGACAGGTATTCGATAAGCCCGTTCCAGCCACCTTTTAATAATTCCAAAACAAAGTCCATAATTCTATTCTTCTGTGGGCGATTCGAGCTAATTTGCTGACGAGGCCGATAATGTCTTTTGAGCACAGCCAGCGCCGGTTCTGCGAGCACATGTCAGACTGATGATATCCCGGACTGCCAGCGGATTATTCTTTATCTCTTCCCTGATATTCCCCAGCAGATGAGGGTAATGCTGCTCCAGGTTTTCGCTGTCAATGGAGTAGAGCACCCACAGGCCATCACGCCTGAC
>CAZTHJ010000035.1:0-10190 GCA_964613565.1 uncultured Dehalococcoidales bacterium
CACCGGCCTGCCGGTAAGGCTACGCAGGGTCAATGGCGTGATGAACTGCATGGCCTCTGCGGTCATGATAACGTTCACGATGGCTCCTGCCTGTGTCAACTTGCTGGCCATGTCAGCCGCCTTGTAGGCTGCTATGCTGCCAGTTATGCCAAGTACTATCGTTTTGCCTTTCAGCATTTCTTCCCCAACATCAGGATTGATTCATCTCGTAGATTAATTTTAACCCGATTAGTGTCAGGTCCGCGTTGACATTGTCTATTATTTTTGATTCCTCTGCCATTAGTCCTGAATAGCCGCCGGTGGCAATTACCTTGGCCTTGCCGCCCATTTCAGCCTTAATACGGGAGACTAAACCTTCAATCAGTCCAACGTATCCAAAGACAATGCCGGACTGCATGGCTGATATGGTATTGCTGCCGATGGCTTTTTTGGGATGGGACAGGTCTACTCTGGGCAAGGCAGCAGTACGGTTGAACAGCGCGTCTGTGGCGATGGCTATGCCCGGTGCTATAGCCCCACCCAAATAGTCTCCATTTTGGGCTATAGCATCAAAAGTGATGGCAGTGCCGATATCGATAACGATGCAGGGCCCACCATAGAGTTTATGTGCAGCTACGGCATTTACCACACGGTCCGCTCCTACCTCCCGAGGATTGTCCATGCAGATCCTGGCGCCTGTTTTAACGCCGGACTCCACGACCAGCGGATGAATCTTAAAATAACTCCTGAATAATTCCTCAAAAACGGTCACAAGCGGCGGCACCACGCTGCAGAGCACCCCGTCCGTTATATCCCTAACTTCTATTCCCTTGACACGAAGCTGGGCCAATATAAAAGTGGCATACTCGTCGGCCATGCGATGAACGCCTGTCGCCGAGCGCCAGGTAGCCTTTAATTTCTCACCATCAAATACGCCAAAAGTGGTGTTGGTATTGCCGATATCAATGGACAGCAACATTATTGTATCCGTTACTCAATTTAATACTTTTTATTATTGCAGGCAGGATGGGCAGCAGGTCGCTGGCAATTGTCCCGGCATTGCCGATTTGCTCTGCCAGCAGTTCCCCCGCCCTGGCATGCAGATAAACCCCGCCCACGGCTGCGTCAAATAGCGGCACATTCTGCCCCACCAGGCCTGCTATGATGCCTGCCAGCACGTCTCCTGTCCCGGCCGATGCTAGTGCAGCATTGGCAAAAGGACAGATACGTGTACGGCCATCAGGGGCTGCTATGATCGTATAAGCCCCCTTTAGCACCACTATTTTATGCCAGTCTGCGGCGGCATTCTTGGCAAAAGAGAGCCTCTCTTTTTGTACTTCCTGCAGGGGCATGTCCGTCAGCCTCGCCATTTCGCCTGGATGCGGCGTAAGTATAACATTCTCCCCCAGCTTGTGCCACCATTCGTTGGATGAGGCCAGCGCATTGAGGGCATCAGCATCCAGTATGACAGGTTTAAAATGCATCTGCGATGAGTCAAAAAGTATAGACTGGAGCAGTTTGACTGTTTCTGTATGCTGTCCAAGTCCGCAGCCCATGAGCAGGGCACGATAATCTGCCAGGTGTTTCTCCAGTGTGGAAAAAGCAGCCGGTCCGATAATACCGTCATCTACTTCGGGTAGAGGGATATAGGTAGCTTCGGTGAGCTTGGCAGCCAGGATCGGCTGCAGGCTTTTGGCAGTAGCCAGTGTGACCAGTCCTGCGCCGCACCTGAAAGCCCCCATGCAGGCCAGGTAGGCTGCACCGATATAGTTGATGGAGCCGGCTATGACCAGGATTTTGCCGAAGGTTGACTTATTGGAGTTGGGTGAGCGGTTCGGTAAAATCGATTTCACATAGTCTTCTGTGATAAGTTCCGTATTAATGTCCTTAACCAGGCTTGGAGGGATGCCGATATCAGTGATGATTACCTTGCCTGCCCTTTTAGCTCCGGGGAAGTTGTAAAGGCCTGTTTTAGGATAACCCAGTGTAATCGTGGCATCTGCTTTGGGACAAACCGGATCAATGGCACCATTGTCTGCATCCATACCCGACGGCATATCCACGGCTATAATAATAAGTTGTTTGCCGTTCTCTTTGGCAGCCAGCAACCTGGTGAGTACCTGCTTATAGGTTCCCTCCAATTCCCGTTTTACACCGGTGCCGAAAATGGCATCAATAACGATTTCACAGGTATTCAGCAGTCTGGTTAAACCGGACAGCTCCACATCGCTATCCGCATCTATTACAGGCATTTGTTTTTCCAGGCAGGATTGATAATTTTTATCTGTATCCGGCCTGGGTTTGCACATGAACAGATAAACATTAGCCCCGAAGTCATTGAGATAGCGTGCTGCTACCAGCCCATCGCCGCCGTTATTTCCTGGGCCGATTAGAACAAGTATATTCTTCCCTATAACGTCCCCCACCAGCCTGGATGTCTCTTCCGCCACTGCACGGCCAGCATTTTCCATGAGTATCTCCGTGGTCAGCCCGATACTCTCCGCATTGCGGTCCACCTGCCTCATCTGGTCTGAGGTTAGTACTTTCATTCTTATCCAGCTCCAATCCGCGTTATTTCACTTAACATTGTACATTGCTGCCAGTTGTCGGCTCATTGCTTCCCAGTGAGTTCCCTTCCAGTATATACGATGACAGGAGGGACATTCCATATAGGTTGTCTGCGTTTGGAAAACATGTGGCGGTACGCTGTGCTGAACCTTTGCCCTGTCCTTTTGTACAAGCTTGCTGTTACATCCGAGGCAGAGGCTAAAAGGCTGATAATTATAGTCAAGATGATACGCCTTTACTACAGCTTTTACCTGTTCTGTAGCACTACTGTCCCATAACAGCATTGCCTTCACCCTGCCGCTGCTGACCAGTCTCCTCTTAAATATTTCCCTGTCCCGGGTAAGAATGATACGGTCCTGGACGAGGGCGGTTTTTACCATGATACCATCATCCTTTTCCGTGAACAATACAGTATCATATCCCATCATGCGAAGCCAGTGCGACAGCTTGCCGGCGTTAATATCGACAATAAACCGCAACTCTGTTTCCATATCTTTGTCCATCAATTGACTTTTACGGGGTTAAAGTTTGTACCGTAGTCAAAGGTATCCAGCCCCTCCTTTTTCTTCAGGTAATTCACGATCAAATAGGTCAGGGGAGTTGCCGCTATCTCGTAGAGGCATTTGGCAAGCCAGTGGCCCAGAATCATGAGCAGGAGTGTAGCCATGGGCAGGACCCCGATAAACCCTATGCTGAGAACAATCACGGTATCCAGCCCTTGCCCTATAATCGTAGATCCGATAGTACGCGTCCAGAGCCATTTGCCGCGGGTGGCAATTTTCATTCTGGCCAGCACATACGAATTGGCAAACTCGCCCACCAGATAAGCCGCGAATGAAGCCAGCAGAAAACGCGGGGTATTACCCAGTATGCGGTCATAGGCCGCCTGCGCTTCAAAGACGGGTGCCGCCGGCAGCATGCCGGCAATCCAGATAGCGATAATAAAGATTAGATTACAAAAGAACCCCAGCCAGATGATGCGGCGTGCCTGTCGATAGCCATAAACCTCCGTCAATACATCACTTAAAATATAGTTCAGTGGGAAAACTATGATTGCCGCTGGCAGCAGTAAAGGACCTATGTTAATCTGCTTTACAATTACTATATTGGCGGCGATGAGACAGGTGATAAATAATGCTGAAATAATGAGCAATCTTGACGAGATATTAGACATAAGAAAACTCTGAATTTGTCATGGGTTAGAGCCAGCGGCGTTTGATCAGATAAACGACTATGCCTGATGAAATACCCAGCATGATGAGTAGAATGATAATAAAGGTGAGCCACCCGTCTTCGTTAACACCCCCCGGCAGGCCCACATTCATGCCGTAAATGCTGGCAATCAGTGTGCTGGGGGCAAGTATGGCCGTGATGATTGTCAGTACACGCATTACCTCCTGGATACGGTGGGAGGTTAGCCAGTTGCTGGTATCAGCCAAGCCGTCCACCACTTCCTTGTTGTCCTCCAGAGCATCCCAGATTTTGCGTATATGGTCGGCAATATCGCCAAAGTAAATCTCCTGGTCTTCCTTAAAGAATGCATATTCTTCCTTTTCCAGTTCTTCTATTACGGATATCTGGGGATGAATCACGCGCCGGAATGAGATCAGGTCTCTGCGTATAAGCGATATTTCTCTAACAGTCTCGGGAACTGTCCTGCTGAAAATGAGGTCCTCTACCTTATCGATATTATCACTCAGCTTATTCAAAATGGGGAAACAGTAGTTCGTCAGCCGGTCAAGGATATGGTAAAGCAGGTAACCCGAGCTGCGGCTCATGTAGCTCATACGTAGATCCTCATCAAGCTGGCATTCCTTAAAAAACTTGGCCAATGGCTTAATATCTGCGTTACAGTGAACTGTTACGATGTACTTCTCGGCGACAAACAGGTTGATCTCACTGGAAACAGTAACCTGGCTTTGTTTGTTGAATACGGGAAAATGCAGTACCAGAAAAATGTGGTCCTCATACTCATCCAGTTTAGGACGCTGTACCCTGGATACAATATCATCCAGATTCAAGGGATGGAAGGGGAAATTTTCAGCCAGAAATTCAACCTCTTTATTGGCTGGTTTCTCTAAATATACCCACGTTAATTTACCGCAACTGATCGATTGAATATTCAGGTTCGGGTTGATTTCAAGCTGCTGTGATGACATTTTTCGTTACCTTTGTTATTTCAATCTATTGTAACCCTAATACAGAGTCAGGGCAATCATACATAAATCTCAGCTAAAATGGAATATCCCGTGACTTTAGAAGGGATGAATATTTGACAAAAAATTTTGCATTTTCCGACTTGATAAGTCCTGCTTAAAAAGTTATAGTTTGCTTTGAATTACGTCAGTGGGGAGGGAAGATGAATAATATGAGCATAGGCAAACTCAGAGGCCTTCAACAGATAGCCACACCCAATGGCCTGTTTATCATTTGTGCCCTGGACCATCGCGGTTCCATGAAAACACTCCTCAACCAGGAGGCGGGAATAGATGCTACCTATGCCGATCTGGTGGATTACAAAATGGAACTTTGCCAGATCATTACCCCCTTTGCCAGCGGAATATTGCTGGATCCTGTATTTGGTGCGGCGCAGGGTATTGCCCGTGGCGTATTGCCAGGAAATACGGGGTTGCTAGTAAGCATAGAGGCCACCGGTTATGAGATTAAAGGCAAAGGACGCCTTTCGTCTATATTGAAAGGCTGGAGCGTGGAAAAGATCAAGCGTATGGGGGCCTCGGCCGTAAAAATGCTGATTTACTACCGGCCTGACCTGGGATCAGTTTCTAAAAAACAACTGCAAACAGTACAGAATACCGCTAAGGATTGTATTAAGCATGATATCGCCTTTCTGGTGGAGCCACTGAGCTATCCCACGGAAACACGGGGCAGCGCGGAATATTTTGCTGCTCGCAAGACGGATATCGTGATTGAGACGGCCAGGCAGATGGCGGCTCTGCCCATTGATGTTCTTAAAGCGGAGTTCCCTGCCGATATGAATTTTGAAAAGGACAGGGGCAAGCTTCTGGATTCCTGCCAGCGTTTGAATGACGCTTCCAGCGTGCCGTGGGTGCTTCTGAGTGCCGGCGTGGACTATGATTTATTTCGCAGCCAGGTGGAAATTGCCTGTCAGGCAGGGGCTTCCGGTTTTCTTGGTGGCAGGGGCATCTGGCAGGATGCGTTGAAATACCGTGACAGGCAGGAGCGCATAAAATACCTGAAAACTGTAGTCGTGGGGAGATTGAAGGAACTGGCTGAAATAACCCATAAATATGCCAGGCCGTGGCATCTAAAAGCAGACAAAAAGCCTAATAATCTGCTGGATATCAAGGAGCACTGGTATATAAATTATTAAGGACATTTTATTTTTATGATCAACGAGGATATTAAGAGGCGTACAAAAATTGTCTGTACCATAGGGCCATCTTCTGCATCATCGCAGGTACTGGAGTCGATGTTGCTGTCTGGTATGAATGTTGCCAGGATCAATTTTTCGCATGGCACACACTACGAGCATGCTGCCATTATTAAAAATATCAGGCAGGTAGCTGCAAAATTGAACAAGCCTGTGGCTATTATGCAGGACCTGCCGGGGCCCAAGGACCGCACGGGCAAAGTCAAAAAGGGCGGGGTGATACTAAGCAGCGGTTCATACTTTACCTTGACCACACGGCCCATGCTGGGTGATGAGTCCCGCGTTTCCGTGGACTGGGTTGACCTGCCTCAAAAGGTCAAAAAGGGCGATTCGATTTATATCAGCGATGGTATGCTCAAGCTTGAGGTGGTTTCTTCCCGGGGCAGGGATATTAGATGCAGGGTAATCGAAGGCGGCAGGCTCAGCGACAATAAGGGTGTCAATGTGCCGGGCCTCAGCCTGGAAACCTCTGTAACGGCAGAAGACTACAGGCATATTGAATTCGGTTTGAAGCATGGCGTTGACATAATTGCCATTTCTTTTATCAGGAAAGCCTATGATGTTTTAAAGGTAAGGGGTTTTCTGGATATGCATAAGAGCTCGAGCCTTCTCATTGCTAAAATAGAACGTAGCGAAGCCCTGCAGAACCTTGATGAGATTATGAAAATCTCGGATGCGGCCATGGTTGCACGCGGTGACCTTGGCATTGAAATTCCTATCGAAAAAGTCCCGGTAGCACAAAAGATGATTGTGGAAAAATGTAATCGCATGGGCAAGCCAGTAATCGTTGCCACACAGATGCTGGAATCCATGGTTGAATCCCCGCGGCCGACAAGGGCCGAGGTGACCGATGTAGCTAATGCCATTTATGACGGGGCTGATGCTATTATGCTCTCAGAAGAAACTGCCATCGGCAAATATCCTTCGCAGGCAATACAGATGATGTCAAAGGTAGCGCTGGAAGTAGAGCAGGTATTACCATATGACATGATCTTGATGAATAAAGGCAAGGAATTGCCGCCGGAAACAGATGATGCCATTAGCTATTCTGCCTGCCATACAGCTCGTCAGTTGCAGGCTAAGGCCATAGTGGCCTTTACTTCATCGGGGAGTACCGCCCGCCGCGTGTCAAAGTATCGCCCGCAGGTCCCCATACTGGCTATTACTTCAAGCCAAACTACAATGAAACAATTATGCCTTTCCTGGGGTGTTAATGCCTATAAAGTGCCGGCTGCACTGAGTATTGCCAAGCTCTTTAGCCAGGGCGTTAATGTTGCCGTGCAGTCCGGACTCGTGCAGCGGGGAGATCTGATCGTAATTACGGGTGGTGTTCCTGTGGGTGTATCTGGCAGCACCAATATGCTAAAGGTAGAAAGAATCTAGATGATAGCCACGATTACACTCAATCCCAGCCTGGATAAAGCGGTTAACGTTGATGGTCTGGTACTGGAAGAGACGAACCGCGGCAGCAACTACATGCGTTATCCCGGAGGCAAAGGCATTAATGTTTCCAGGGTGATCCACGAACTGGGAGGGGAAACCGTTGCCTATGGTTTTATAGGAGGCTTTGATGGCGATATCCTGATGAGCCTGCTGCGCCAGCAGGGGGTACCGCATGATTTTACCGAGATCAAAGGTGAAATCCGCAGCAATTTTATCATCACAGATTTGAACATAAATGCGCAGACCCGCATTGATGCCCCCGGGCCGCATATTTCCCCGGAAGAGATGGAGAGTCTAAAAAATAAACTGCGTAATCTTAAGCCCAGACCGCAATATGCAGTTATGGCCGGCAGCGTTCCCCCGGGGATCCCCTCTGATATTTACAGGGAATTCATCATATATGCACGCAAGCAGGGTATCAAGACAGTGCTTGATGCAGACGGTAAATGGCTGAAAGAAGGCATAAAAGCAGTGCCGGATATTGTCAAACCGAATGTGCACGAGGCGGAACAATTGCTGGGTATCCAGTTGAAGGACGAAGAGGCTATTATGGCAGCCGTGGCAAAATTGATCGAAATGGGCATTGAGATTGCAGCTATTTCCCGGGGCAAGGATGGCATGATTATTGCTAATAGGGAAGTCATGCTGAACCTGATACCGCCAAGGGTGGAGGTGGACAGCACCGTTGGCGCCGGCGATTCGACCATAGCGGGTCTGGTGCTTAAACTGAGCTCGGGTGCAAATTTGATCGAGGCTGCACGTTTGGCAGTTGCTGCCGGGACGGCTGCAACCCTTACCCCGGGTACTGAACTTTGTCACCGCAGCGACGTGGACCGTATATTGCCGCTAGTGGCAGTGAGAAAGCTCTGAGCTTTTTTCAGTATGGATTATTGAGAAGCAGGTCTTTTAATTCAGTCAGGCTTTTCATGCCGCACTGCCCCTCCTTTTGCTCATCCTTCCTGTCAAGGTAATAGGCCAGCAGGCCTGCCCGGGCGGCTGAGTGGAAATCGAACTGCAGATTATCGCCAACATGTACTATGGCAGGGGCAGACGAGTTCATTTGTCTGCAGATGCCGTAATAAAAGTCCGGATTCTTGGTGGACTTGAAATCCGAGGTAGAGGAAAATATCATACTGAAGTGATGTTCGATATCTTTGAGCAGATGCGCCAGAAATTCCCTGGGCGTGCCCGAAGCCACAATCAGCTTGAATTTCTCACCCAGCGATTGCAGTACATCCACCACTTCCGGGTACAAATGTATTCTATCGCGGTATCTGGCCAGGAATTTATCTGGGCTGCCCAGGTCGAATTTCTTCATCCAGTAATTGATGTCGTACCATTCCATGTTCTGGTCGCCGATCCTGGCATATTCATCGTAGACAATCTTCTCTGCCTCCGCCAAGGTCAGTCCATACCTGGCAGCATAATCTCCGGGTATGCCTTCAAACCAGATGGCAGCACTGAAGTCTGTGGTCACCAGTGTGCCTTCCACGTCAAAGGAGACGATTTCAATCCTGTTGCTATTTGCCATACGAATGTGAGATTATAACATTTTTCCACTTCTGGTTTAACAGGCTTTTGCCCCTGCCTGCTTCAGAGGCTATAATTAGCTCAATACCCAAGCAAGAGGATTAATCATGATCGATTTAAATCAATTCAAGTTTGAACAGGGACCGATCCGGCCGCCGAGTGAAGCATATTCCCTTTTAATCAGGGTTACGCGCAACTGTCCTTGGAACCGCTGCCTTTTCTGCGGTATCTATAAGAATACTAAATTTGAGCTCAGGCCAGCCGAAGATGTCATTGAAGATGTAAAAAAAGCCAAGGCCATCAGCGACGAAATCAGGGCATTGTCCGGACAGCCAGGACAGGATAGTTTCCGCGAGGCTGCCGCCAGTATATATAATCAACTCCAATATGACTGGTCGGTACGCAATGTTGCCATGTGGTTATGGGCAGGAGCCAAATCTGTATTTCTGCAGGATGCCAATTCTCTCATAATGCGCACTCCCGAGCTGGTAATGGTGCTGAATTTCTTAAGGGAGACCTTTTCCGAGGTTGAGAGAATTACATCATATGCCCGCTCCAATACGGCAGCCAAAAAGACCCTGGATGAACTTATTGCGATCAAAAATGCCGGTCTGACCAGGCTGCATATCGGCTTTGAAAGTGGATCGGATACGGTGTTGGAATTTATCCAGAAAGGGGTTACGGCAGCCCAGCACATCCAGGGCGGGGTCAAAGTGCGCCAGGCAGGGATAGAATTGAGTGAGTATTTCATACCGGGGCTGGGCGGCAGGAAATGGTCTGAGGAAAACGCGGTAGAAAGTGCAGAGACATTAAATAAGATTGACCCGGATTTTATCCGTATACGCTCGATGATGCTTAGCCCGAATCATCCGCTGTGGGCTAAAATACAAAGCGGCGAATATGAGCCTCAGAATGATGATGAAATTGTAGAGGAGCTGGGCAAATTCGTAGCAAGGCTGGAGCTGAACAGCTATCTGGTTAGCGATCATATCACTAATCTGCTGCCTGAAGTGGAAGGCAAATTTCCTGAAGCCAAATCCGCATGCCTGGAAATTATCAACAGATATCTTACCCTACCGGATAATGAAAGAAATAATTATAAGCTGGGACGCAGGATGGGTATATATAACAGCCTGGATGATATTCGCAATCCGGCGGTGAGAAGCCAGGTTGACAATGCTTTGTTTACCATAGAGCAGGATAAGACCAAAGACCTTGATGATATATTGAACAGGTTGAAGATCGGCATAGCTATATA
>CAZTHJ010000036.1:0-1918 GCA_964613565.1 uncultured Dehalococcoidales bacterium
ATTTGAAGAGGCAGAGCTTTTCACACACAGCATAGGCGAGGGCACCGATATCGTCACCAAGGAGATGTATATTTTTAAGGATATGGGAGACCACAGGCTGGCACTGAGGCCGGAGGGAACGGCACCGATATGCCGCGCCTACTTGGAGCACGGCATGGAAAACAGGCAGCAGCCGGTCAGGCTGTATTACCTGGCCTCCATCTTCCGCTATGAGCGGCCGCAGGCAGGAAGATACCGGCAGCATCACCAGTTTGGTTTCGAGGCCGTCGGGGAATCTGCACCGGAGATAGACGCCGAGGTCATCGCCATGGCATGGGACTATTTTGCCATGCTGGGCCTCAGGGGATTATCCCTGCAGATCAACAGTATCGGCTGCAGGGACTGCCGTCCCGGGTATCTTGAAACGCTGAAGAAATACTATGCCGCTCAAGCTGACGAGCTATGTCGGGACTGCAAGGTACGCCTAGAGAAAAATCCTCTGCGTCTGCTGGATTGTAAGCAGGAGAGCTGTCAGTCTATGGCGCAGAACGCTCCGCGCAGCGTTGATTTACTCTGTCCTGACTGCCGCGAGCATTTTGCCAGGCTGCAGGGCTATCTTGAGACATTGGGCCTGGAATACAATGTTAATCACCGACTGGTGCGCGGTCTGGACTACTACACCAGGACCGTATTTGAAATACAGCCTCCCCATGAGGGCTCACAGAGCGCACTGGGTGGCGGCGGACGTTATGACGGACTGATTCAGCAGATCGGCGGCAAAGCTACACCCGCGCTGGGATTCGGCTCCGGCATCGAAAGGGTAATCCTCAATCTCAAGCGGCAGGATATCGAGGTGCCCGAGATCGCCGGCCCCAGTATCTATATCGCCTCGCTGGGCGAGGCGGCCAGGACTGAGTCCCTGCGCCTTGCTTCTGAGCTGCGGCGTAATGCTCTGGCAACGATCACGGCCAGCGGAAGCAGAAGCCTCAAGGCACAGCTGCGGCAGGCCGACGGCTATGCCGTGGATTTTGTCCTTATCCTGGGTGAAGACGAGATCAACAGCGGCAGCGTGACGCTGCGCAATATGAAAACCGGGACACAGCAAAGGCTTCCCCGGGAAAGCCTGCTGAAAGCGTTGTCCGCCTGAGCGTGCTATCTATTTTTTAAGGAGAGGAAACATGGAATTAATGCAGGCCATAAGGAACAGGCGCAGTATCAGGCAGTTCAAGCCTGATCCTGTGAACGAGGGGGATATTGAGGCCGTCATGGAAGCCGCGCGGCTGGCCCCTTCCTGGGCCAATACGCAGTGCTGGAAATTCGTTATCGTCAGGGAGCCCAAAACCAGGGAGCTGCTGGCAGAAACCTGCGGCACGGCCAACAGGGGCAATGCCGCTATCAAGAGCGCCCCGCTGCTGATTGCGGCCTGTGCCGAGCTGGGCAAGTCCGGCTATATACGCGACCAGGCAGGTTCGGACAAAGGCGAATGGTACATGTTCGATATCGCCATGGCAGTACATAACCTGACGCTGGCAGCTTACTCGCTGGGGCTGGGCACACTGCATATAGGCTGGTTTGATGCCAAAAAGGCGGCGGAAATACTGCAGGTGCCGCAGAATGCGGTTGTGGTGGAGCTGATGCCGCTGGGCTATCCCGCAGGGGAGGTCAATCCCACGCCGCGCAAGGAACTGGCGGAGATACTGTACTATGAAAAATACGGCAATACGCAAAAATAGATTTGGGAAATAAATTAGAAGTGAATTTAATATGGTTAGAATAGCAGATGACATCACGCAACTGGTGGGCAATACACCCCTGGTGAGGCTGCGGAAGCTGGGGCGCGGCCTGGGGGCAGAGGTGCTGGGCAAGCTGGAGTTCTTTAATCCCTGCAGCAGCGTTAAAGACCGTATCGGCGTTGCCATGATAGATGCTGCGGAAAAGG
>CAZTHJ010000036.1:1953-10029 GCA_964613565.1 uncultured Dehalococcoidales bacterium
ACCAGCGGCAATACCGGCATTGCCCTGGCCTTTGTCTGCGCAGCGCGTGGCTATAAATTGACCATCATTATGCCGGACTCCATGTCGCAGGAGCGCTTACAGCTATTGCATGCTTTCGGTGTAGAGGTGGTACTGACGCCCGGCGCCGAGGGTATGAGCGGGGCTGTGCGCCGCGCCGAGGAACTGGCCTCCCGGATTCCTGGAGCGGTAATCCTGCAGCAGTTCCAGAACCCGGCCAATCCACAAATCCATGCACAGACCACGGCCGAGGAAATCTGGAAGGATACGGACGGCAAGGTGGATATACTGGTGTCCGGCGTGGGCACCGGCGGCACGATCACAGGCGTAGCACAGGTCATTAAACCGCGAAAAAAGTCATTCAAGGCCGTAGCAGTGGAACCTGCAACCTCCCCTGTGCTTTCAGGGGGCAAGCCCGGCCCGCACAGGATAGCGGGCATAGGCGCCGGCTTTATCCCCGGGGTGCTGAGGATGGAGCTAATAGATGAGATAGTAAAGGTCAGCGATGAGGACGCCATAGAGATGAGCAGGCGACTGGCCAGGGAAGAAGGCATACTGGCGGGCATTTCCGCCGGGGCGGCCGTATGGGCTGCCCTGCAGCTTGCCCAACGCGAGGAGAACCTCGGCAAGATGATAGTGGCTATAATCTGCGATACGGGGGAGAGATACCTTTCGCTGAATTATTTTTAAGCTGAAAAGACGAATAGACTCAGATTATGAAAAGTACAGTTAAAAAGTTAAAAGGTCATTTTTGGGAAGAGGCAGATTTGCCCATTTCCAAGTGCATGGCCATGACCTGTCAAATAATGCTCTCCGCAAGGAGAGAATTATATTATATTATTTAAAAACCGTTTAAGAATAAAATAATCCCTTTACTGCAGGGAAATGGAGATTAAGATGGCAAAAACAATTGCTGAGATAAATGAGAAAATCAGGAGCGGCAAGGCCGTGGTGGCCACCGCCGAGGAAATAATTGAGATAGCCCGTAAAAAGGGCATTCCCAAAACAGCTGCAGAGGTTGATGTGGTAACCACGGGCACGTTCGGGCCGATGTGCAGTTCCGGGGCTTACCTGAATGTGGGCCATTCCAATCCGCGCATCAAGCTGGGTGGCGGCAGGGTCTACCTGAACGATATCCCGGTCTATACAGGGCTGGCCGCGGTGGATGTCTACCTGGGAGCCACCGCCCTGCCGGACGACGACCCCAAGAACAGGATCTATCCGGGTGAATTCCGCTATGGCGGAGGGCATGTTATCGAAGAGCTGGTGGCAGGCAGGGATATCAGCCTGGTGGCCAGCGCCTACGGGACAGACTGCTACCCCAGGAAGAAAATCGAGACAACCATCAATATCAACAACATCAATGAGGCCGTGCTGTTCAACCTGCGCAATGCCTATCAGAACTACAATGTGGCGGTGAACCTGTCAGACCGCATCATCTATACATACATGGGCATGCTCAAGCCGAGGCTGGGCAACGCCAACTACTCTACGGCAGGACAGCTTTCACCCCTGCTCAACGACCCCCTGTACAAGACCATCGGCATAGGCAGCAAAATCTTCCTCGGCGGAGGCCTGGGATATGTGGCCTGGCAGGGTACACAGCATAATCCTGGAGCATTGCGCGCTGAGAATGGAGTACCCAAGCGCGGTGCCGGCACGCTGGCTGTTATCGGCGATCTCAAGGGCATGCAGCCCGGCTGGCTGGTGGGCACGAGCTTCCTGGGATACGGCGCCACGATCACAGTGGGTATCGGGATTCCCATTCCCATACTTTCCGAGGAAATCCTGCGCTATACGCTGGTGACCGATGCCGATATTATTGCGCCTGTGATGGACTATTCGGATGCCTACCCCAACCGCAAATCGGATATCGTTGCGGAAGTGAGCTATGCCCAGCTGAGGAGCGGCACAATCACACTGCAGGGCAGGGAAATTCCCACTGCCTCGCTTTCCAGCTATTCCAAGGCAGTGGAAATCGCGGGCATACTCAAGGGGTGGATAGAGAAGGGAGAGTTCCTGCTCAGCGAGCCGGTGGCACCTCTCCCGGGCGTCGAATCAGGCATCACACTGAAGACGCTGGAAGAGAGACCGCTACAGTAAAAGGAGAGAGAAGGCAATGATTACTGCAAGAAAACTGGTATTGCGCTTTCCCAGAAAGCTGGTGGACAGGCCCCTGGTGAGCCACCTGGTAAGGGATTTCGGGCTGGATTTCAACATCCTTAAGGCTTCTGTGACGCCGGGCGAGGAGGGCCTGCTGGTGATGGAGCTTATCGGCGAAGCCAGGAACTACGATAAGGGCATCACCTACCTTACTGACCTGGGCGTGCAGGTACAGTCACTGAGCCAGGACGTGGTGCGCAACGAGGATAGATGTACACATTGCGGCGCCTGCGTTACCATCTGCCCCACGGGGGCCTTTTCCGTTGACAGCAGCACGAGCAGAATACACTTTGATAATACGAAATGTGTAGCCTGTGAAATGTGCATCAAGGGCTGCCCCCCACATGCCATGGAGCAGCATTTCTAGGGCAATGCTAATAAACGTGCCATGTATCAGCCCAGACGCTATCGCAACTGGATTATAAAGAAAGACCTGGTTTCCTTTAATGCCACGCTGAGGGAAACCGATCTGCAGATCTATGCCTGCAAGCAGCTTGAAGCCGCAGCGCTGCAATCCATAAAAAAACACCGCAGGCTACTCGAGAAATATATCCGGGAGCATCCCCTGTTCCTCGGTGCTCTGCAACCGCAAGAGGTAGAGGAGGATGCTCCCCCCATTATCCGTGAGATGGCTGAAGCCGGCCGCAGGGCCGGGGTCGGCCCCATGGCGGCGGTAGCCGGTGCCCTTGCCGAGGCAGTAGGAAGAGACCTGCTGGAATTATCCCCGGAGGTCATCGTGGAAAACGGCGGCGATATCTTTCTCAGCATACTCAGGGAAAGACAGGTGGGCATCTATGCAGGAGAAAGCTCCCCTTTTACCGCTAAACTAGGATTATCCATCCCGGCGCAGAATACCCCGCTGGGCATCTGCACATCTTCGGGCACGGTTGGGCATTCCCTGAGCTTCGGCTGCGCTGATGCCGTTATCGTGCTGGCCTGTCCTGCGGCGCTGGCAGATGCAGCAGCCACTGCCATAGGCAACAAAATTAAAGAAGCAGCGGATATCGATGCAGAGATAGAGGGTGCGGGAAGGCGCTATGGCATCTCGGGGCTGGTCATCATCAAGGGCGAGAAAATCGGGATATGGGGCGATATCAAGCTGGTTTCCTGATCTAAGTGCCGCTCTGGCCGAAGGCACCCTCGCCGCAGCAGGGAATATTTACATTGACCGAGGCCCGGGCTTTCGCCCCGCTGCCGTCAATTACCGTCACCATCACAAGTGCGTCACCGGTGATGCCACTGGTGATGTACTTGATGCTGGCGCCTTCACCCTCGATGGTTCCTATATTGACAGCCCACAGATAGCTCAGGGTTTTTCCTTCAGGTTGCTCAGCAAAGCATTCGATATGCGAGGTTCTCCACTTGGCCACAGTTATGCTCTTAGTCTGCTGACCGGGGATGATTTCAATAGGGATATTGTCATCCTTGGTAAAGATGAGCTTGGAGATTACCGGCGGCAGTATGGGCTTTTCCACGATGCTGATAGAGTGGGACTGGCGTACCTCCAGGCTCTTGCCGTCAGCCACGGAGCATTCTATGGAGTAATTGCCCGCAGCAGCAGGGGCGATCCATTGTATCTCGCTGCCTGATCCGGAGACCTGGCCGCCGCTGACCTTCCAGGTATATACCAGCTGATCACCATCCAGGTCCACGGTAACACATTTTACAGTCACGGTCGCTGAGGGCGCGGCCTCTCCCGGTGCATCGATATAGCTGATGCCGGGTGCATGATTTACCGGCGCAGCAGGGGTCGTGGTTGTTGTTGCCGGAACCGGCTCATCAGGCCCACACCCTCCCACCACGGATAAAAGTATTATCAGCAGGCTAATAATGCAGGCCTTATCTATTGACAGCTTCCTCATTATTTATGACCCTGTTTTATTCTCCGCTTTCTTTTTGCGCCCCAGGTTTTCCAGCCAGTTCCAGGACTTGAAAAACCTGAGCGGCGTAATAACTATAATAACCAGTGCCAGGGCAAAAAGTACAATGTCATAACCAAGGGACTGCGCCGGTGAAAGCGTGCCGAAGATATCTCCCCAGATACCAAAGCAGGCACAATGCTCATAGGCTGTTGTGCCCTGGCTGATCGACCAAATATTATTTGTCATAAAGAGGATGGTCAGCAGCGCAGTGACCACTGCCATCAGCCGTGGCATGAAGCCTATGAGCAGGAAAATACCAAGGGCCAATTCCAGAGCGGGTATGATATAGGGCATTAAAACTTCATAGATAAAGAAAATGCTGACGGATGTAATCCAGGCCTTGGGCAGCACATAGCCGAGAAAGTCAACGGTTTGCCCGGGCAACTCCCCGAAAGCCAGCAGTTTGCCGCTGCCAGAAATGAGAAAGGTAATGCCGACAAAGATACAGGCAATCAGGCTGATGATGGTCCTGGTTGAAACCTTACTGGTCTTCTTTTCTGGCATGCACAATAACCTCTAAGTATATTTATTGACTCTGGCAAAAAGCATAACATAAAATGAGCAATACGAGCAAAGTATCGCTGACATAATCAACGTTCAGCGTCGGTTTAGGGTTTAGCGTATAATCAGTGCAGCCCTGCCTGGAAAATATATTCCCCGCGGCAGTATTGAACATTTGACGTACACAATATATGAACGCCGTCGTCTGTAAAATCAAGATGCATATGCCGCAGAGCCAGTCTCTAAAGGATAAAAGGCGCATACTGCAGTCCATGCTGAAGAGGCTGCGCAACCAGTACAATATCTCCATTGCCGAGGTGGATGACCAGGACCTGTGGCAGATGGCTACAATCGGCCTGAGCTGTGTCTGCAACAGCCACGGACATGCCGGCGAAATTGTGGACAGCATGCTCAATTTTATCAGGCAGCACTACCCCGAGGTCGAGGTAGTAAACCACGAGAGCGAAATACTGCAGGGTTTCTAAACTATGGCCTGTCCGATATGGATGTAAACGAGTTTTTGCAGTACATCACGGGTCTGCCTGATTATGAGGGGCAGATTGAACATGTCCAATATTTGCCCTCCTCAGAGCCCGTCTTTGCTGACCTGAAACAACCTCTGCATCCCTCCCTGGAGTCCGCGCTGAGAGCGCAGGGCGTCCAGCGCTTTTTCAGCCATCAGGCCCTGGCCATCGATGCAGCCCTGGCGGGGGAGAACGTGATGGTATCCACATCCAGCGCCAGCGGCAAGACGATGTGCTATAACGTACCTGTGCTGCAGTCCCTGCTGCATGACCGCAGCGCCAGGGCGCTGTATCTTTTCCCCACCAAGGCGCTGGCGCAGGACCAGCTGCGCAGCCTGGGGGAGCTGGGCCGGGGCCTACTGGCCGCCGGTGAATATGCCACCTTTGACGGCGATACACCGCAGATAGACAGGGGACAGATCAAGAGGAAAGCCAGGATCGTACTGAGCAATCCCGACATGCTGCATATCGGCATGCTGCCCAATCATAAGACATGGTCGCTCTTATTCACCCATCTGAAATATATCGTCATCGATGAGGCGCATGTCTACCGCGGAGTTTTCGGTTCACATGTGGGCGACATCATGAGACGCCTGAAAAGAATCTGCCGCATGTACGGTTCCAGTCCGCAGTTCATCCTGTGTTCGGCTACCACGGGCAATCCCCGTGAGCATGCGGAAAAGCTGGCGGGGGAGAAGTTCGTGCTGGTGGACAGGGATGGCGCGCCACATGGCAGGAAGTCATTTATCTTCTGGAATGCGCCCCTCACCGACGTGGAAAAGTCTGCCAGGCGCAGCCCCAACAGTGAGGCCACCTTTCTCTTTACGGAACTGGTAAAAAAGAATATCAGGAGCCTGGTCTTTGCCCGCTCCAGGAAGCTTACCGAGCTGATCTATGTTTACAGCAGGGACCATCTCCCGCCGGGGCTGAGGGACAGGATCAAGGCATATCGCGCCGGCTACCTGGCTGAAGACAGGCGGCAGATAGAGCAGGAGCTTTTCAGCGGAGCCCTGCTGGGGGCGGTTTCGACCAATGCGCTGGAGCTGGGTATCGATATCGGCGATCTGGAGGCCACCATCATTACTGGCTATCCCGGGAGTATAGCCAGTACCTGGCAACAGGCAGGCAGGAGCGGCAGAAGTGGAGGAGGTTCATTGAGCGTGCTTATCGGCGATAACAACCCGCTGGACCAGTACCTGATAAATCATCCTGACTTCTTCTTCGGGCATCCCTATGAGGATGCCCTGCTGAACTGGGAGAATATCAATATCCTCAAAGAGCATCTGCTGTGTGTCGCCTGGGAAAGGCCATTGACGGAGTCTGACAGAACTTACTTCGGGGACAGCATTCCTGCGGTTCTGGAGGAACTGCAGCGCGAAGGCAGGATACGCATGCAGCGTCGCTCCTGGCACCTTTCACCCCGGATCTCACATCCGGCACAGCATATCAATATCAGGTCAGCCTCAACAAACAACTATGCCATACTGGACGTAAGCAGGGCTTACCAGGTCATAGAAACAGTTCAGGAGAGCAATGCCTTTTTCCAGCTTCACGATGGAGCAGTGTATCTGCACCAGGGAGAAACATTTTTCATCAAAAAGCTGGATATCGAGAAAAAGATAGCCCTGGCAGAACCCATCAGCGTGCCCTACTATACGCAGGCCAAGGATGTTACGGATATCAGCGTTTTGAGAACATTGCAGCAGAAGCACTATGGCGAGGTGGGGGTCAATTTCGGCGAAGCGGAGGTGACCACCAGCGTGCTGGGATTCCGCAAAAAAATGCAGTTTACCGATGAGGTCATCGGCGATGAGCCCCTGGACCTGCCCCCTCTGAGATTCGTCACTCAGTCACTATGGTTTGATATTCCGCAGGAGAGCATTGCCTCAATCACAGGGGGCAAGCTGGATTTCGCCGGCGGGCTGCATGCGGCTGAGCATGCCAGTATCGCCCTGCTGCCGCTGTTTGCACTTTGCGACAGGAACGATATTGGCGGCGTTTCCACTCCTTTTCACGCCGATACCGGCAGGGCACAGGTATTTATCTATGATGCCTGTCCTGGAGGCATCGGCATCGCAGAAAAGGGTTACCAGATCATCGTGGAGCTATGGCAGGCTACCATTAATACAATACGGCAATGCCCCTGCCTGGAGGGCTGCCCCAGCTGCATACATTCGCCCAAATGCGGCAATAACAATGAACCGCTGGATAAGAAGGCAGCCCTGATATTGCTGGAGGGTTTGCTGGGGGCTGTTGCAGATAAAGGGGAGTGAATATAAAAGTACGGGCAGAGTTATCTGCTTACATCAATGACAGTGGATTGAAATTCCATGCGGCCTTTTGCTATGCTAAGTGCCATCCATGTGAGGAGAAAATACAAGGATATTGAGCGCAGAATTAAGTCTAGCCAAAACGGAGGCCAAGACATCATCCTTTCCTTTCTGGCTTCTTTTTATTTCCTTTACCTTTGCAGAGATACTGACAGCCGTCTTCAGCGTGCTGGCCGGTCTGATTTGCCACGGCGTGATCCTGGTGGTGCTGCTGATAGGCTCTGCCTTCCTTAATGGCAACAGCACAAGGAACCTGGTTATTTCGCTGAGCCTTGTGCCCCTGGTGCGCATCATGAGCCTGAGCATGCCGCTTGCCAGCCTGCCGCAGATTTACTGGTACCTATTTATTTATGCCCCGCTGCTGATAGCCGGCATCGTGGTAATGCGCATTACTGGAATCAAAGCCGGGGATATAGGCTTTACGGTAAGAGGCCTGTGGTGGCAGATTCCCGGCGGCATACTTCTGGGACTGGCCACAGGCATACTGGAGTGGAACATACTAAGGCCACAGCCCCTGGTGGGTGAATTTACCCTGGCCTCCGTGTGGATACCGTCGCTTATCATGTTTATGACCACAGGCATGGTGGAGGAGTTTATCTTCAGGGGAGTTCTGCAGCG
>CAZTHJ010000037.1:0-1992 GCA_964613565.1 uncultured Dehalococcoidales bacterium
GCAAATAGTCCGCTGAGACCGCCGCCGATGATGAGGACATCAGTTTCAATCACCTTATCCCCTGCCAAGATTAATCTCCTGTGTACAATATTCCTCGGTTCGATATTTGATGGTATGTTCACTGTAACCTGTATTCATTAGAGACTGCTGAAAAAGAGGTACATGAACCGTTTATTTCTTTGCTGGCGCTGACGCTTTCCCACGCATGGCCAGGCGATGTTTAATGTATTCAAACCAGCCTATCAGCCCTGATGGTGAATAGAGGACCACCAGGATAAAGAGGATGCCGAAGATAATCAGGTGTCCTTCACCCAGGGTAAGGGCAAATACCTCGGACAGGATCACCAAAAAGAAGCAGCCGATGACAGGGCCAAACAGCGTGCCGGCCCCACCGATGACAACAGCCATCAGCGGCTGGAATGTCCACAGCGGCTCAAATACCAACGATATACTGTGAAAATAGAAACGGTTAAAGGCATATACTCCACCTGCCATCCCTGCCAGGAAGGCGCTGATAAGGAAGGCGATGATTTTGTATTTGAATGAATCAATGCCTGTAACCTGTGCAGCCTCTTCGTCGTCCCTGACGCAAAACATGGCCAGGCCCAGCTTTGAATTGATGATAAGATAAACAATGGCCAGCGAGATGAGAACCAGCCCCAATGCATAATAATAACGCGGTAAAACGTTAAAGGTGGTCGTATAAACAGCGGGCATGCTGAGGGCGCTGGGGAAGAGGTTTTTCACAATTATCCTTAAGGCTTCAGCCAGCGCTATGGTACCGATAGCAAAATAGACACCTCTGAAGCGCAAAGTGGGCAGGCCGATGATGCCTGCAAGAACGACGGAAGACAGTCCTCCCGCTATTATGGCCAGATAGATCGGCACCTCCGCTTTCCATAGTAAATGTGTGATGAGAACACCGCAGCCGAAAAAGGCAGCCAGGCCGAGGTTGATCAGGCCGG
The DNA here is from genome assembly GCA_964613565.1 of uncultured Dehalococcoidales bacterium. GTDB lineage: Bacteria > Chloroflexota > Dehalococcoidia > GIF9 > UBA5629 > CAZTHJ01. Next base: position 966 of record CAZTHJ010000037.1, read on the forward strand.
TATAGCCGCCCAGCAGGTTCCAGCTCGTAGCCAGAACTATATATACAAAAAGGAGAATCAGCAGGTTCATGATATGACTGCCCACGTCAAGCACCAGCGGCAGCATAACAAAAATAGCGGTGATCACAGCTGCAGCAATAATTGACTTTGAATTAAGCCGCATTTAAGTGTCCTGCCTCCTCTTGGTAAAAAGTCCCTGCGGCCTGACGGTCAGGATTAGTATAAAAATAATCAACGCTATGGCCTGGCGGTAGGGCGCCCCCACGATAAAAATGCTGATTGCTTCAAGCAGTCCAAGAACCAGTCCGGCGGGGACAATCATGTTAATATTGCCTTCTCCGGCAAGAACCATCACGACAAAAGCTATCAGCAGCCAGCTCAGGCCGCCATTGGGATTGATGGAATAACTTGAGGCGATGATGACGCCTGCCACCCCGGCCAGGGCGATAGCTATTCCGCTTGAGATCAAGTAGGTGCGGCCGACGTTGATGCCGCAGATACTGGCTACTTCAGCATCCTGGGTAGCAGCCCGGATATGCTTGCCGAAGTTGGTACGGCTGAGGATAAAATATAGCGCAATGGCCACCAGTACGGCGATGCCCAGGCCAATGAGTCCGGTTAAGCTAACCTTCAGTTCAAAAAAAGTGAGTGATTTTCCTGTATACTCGGTGATGATGCTGCGCACATCGGGTTTCCAGAGCATGGTCATGAGGTTGTCAAGGACATAAATTACGCCGAATGTTATCAGCATTGAATTGTTAATTCTTTGCCCCAGTGAGGGTAACTTGAGCAGGGGGGAAAGTGTAACCCTGTACAGGATCAGACCTACCAAGAACATCAGTACTATGACAACTGGTATGGCCAGATATGGGTCGATGCCGAGCAGCGTAAAGCACCAGTAGCTAATATAACCGCCCAGTACGATAAATGTACCGTGGGCGACATTGAGGAATTTCATCACGCCCATCATCAATCCCAGGCCCAGTGTTACTAATCCATACATGGCTCCTATCAATACGCCGTAAAT
>CAZTHJ010000037.1:2017-2298 GCA_964613565.1 uncultured Dehalococcoidales bacterium
GCCGTAAATGAGGGTCTGTAAGAAAATATCCACCTGCTAATCCTGTATTCCCGTCGCCTTTATTCCAAGGTAGGCTTCCATAATAATTGGATTGCATGACAGCAGTTTGCTATCGCCTTCCTCGATGATACGTCCGTTTTCAATGATGTAGCCTCGATTGGCGACCGATAGTGCCATGTCCACATCCTGCTCTACCAGCAGGATGGTGAGTTTTTTCTCCCTGTTGATCTCTTGGATGACTCTGAATATTTCTTCTACTACCAGCGGGCTGAGGCCCAGGG
>CAZTHJ010000037.1:2366-7553 GCA_964613565.1 uncultured Dehalococcoidales bacterium
GCCAATAGCCAGCATCTGCTGCTCTCCACCGCTGAGCGTACCCGCATTCTGTTTGGTGCGTTGTTTCAGGATGGGGAATAGCCCGAAAATCCAATCAATATTGGAGTTTTTAAACTTACCGGATGCTTTTGTAGAAGCGCCAACCTCAAGGTTTTCCAGAACGGTCATGTCGGGGAATATTCTTCTGCCTTCGGGTACCATGCTGATACCCTGTTCAACGATTTTATAAGGTGGCAGTCTATCCAGCCGTATGCTTTCAAAAAGGATGTTTCCATTTCTGGGTTTAAGCAGTCCTATGATTGTCTTCATCACGGTGCTTTTGCCTGCTCCGTTGGAACCGACAAAAGCTATGATTTCACCTGCATTTATGGTCAGTGACACATCCCATAATGCCTGGAGGTCACCGTAATATACGTCTATATTTTTAATTTCTAACATATAGGCCTCTTCCCCAAATATGCTTCTACGACCTGTGCATTGCTGGTAATTTCCTGAGGTGAACAATCTGCAATCTTGGCACCGAGGTTTAGTACTACCACACGGTCTGATATACCCATGATCACTTTCATCACATGCTCAACAACTATCAGGCTTATGCCAGAATCTCTGATGCTTTTGACCAGGCTAATAGATGCATCGATTTCTGAGGCATTCAGGCCGGCAAACATCTCGTCCAGGAGCATAACCCTGGGTTTTGTTGCCAGGGCGCGTGCTATTTCCAGTCTTTTACGGTCAACAAGGCCAAGCATGGCTGCACTTTGTACATGTTTGACAGCTAAACCAGTAAGCTCCAGGATTTCCTCGGCTTCCATCCTGGCCTGTTTGATATTGTGGGCTGGCTTACTTCCATATGCTCTGCCTGCCATTACATTTTCCAGCGGAGTCAGCATATTAAAAGTTCTAACCAGTTGAAATGTCCGGGCTATTCCTTTCTGGCAGATTTTATGCGCCGGTATATGGGTTATATCTTCACCATCAAAGGTGATTTTTCCCGAGCTGGGTTTCATCACGCCTGTGATCAAATTAAATACAGTTGTTTTCCCTGCCCCGTTAGGGCCAATAAGTCCAACAATTTCCCCCTGATTTATGGAGAAAGTCAGATTGTTGATTGCCAGCAGGCCGCCGAAGGATTTGGAAAGATTGTCTATTGAGAGTAATGCCATTTTTCTGCCAGTAAATTTGAATTTTACAGGACTGTGCCGGCTTTACGGCAGACACAGTCCTGTAATTCTGCTTTCACGTACCAGAAATCACTACCTTCCCCATTTGCCGCTGACTATCCATCAGTGATGGGTCATGATTTTCTGGCTTTGATAACTTATTTATTTTACTACAATTTGTCCAGGGTTGGTCACAAGTATAACAGGCCCAAACGGGTTCTCTGTCACTTTCCCGGTCACAGCGAGCGTTTTACCTTTATAGGTGTCGGGATTAACCGGCCAGGTGTTTGAATCGCTAATTTCGATAGACAGGCCTACTCCCATAGGGCCTCCCAGGAAAAGCACCGTGGCAGGAGGTACAGGCATAAACGTGCCAAAGATCTCCCCGGTTACCGTGACATTTTCGTTCAAATGAGCTTTGGCATCCTTAAAGTCTATGGGAGTGCCAGGCGGCACAGGCTCCGATGGCGTGACAGGTGCAGCCGGCGGAGGTGTCCCTGAAGGTTCCGGCCTGGGGTAAACCAGCGAAGCGGTCTTCATATTGTCAGGCCAGACTAGCTCCACCTTGCCTTTTTGCCATTGAATAACCACTGGCACTGATTCTACCCTGGTGCCATTTTCCTTGAATTTAAGCGGCCCGGTGACAGTCATCATATCGGTGGCAGCCAGGGCATCGCGCACCTTGGTCCTGTCAAGTGTGCCTGCCTTTTCGATAGCCGCGGCCAGCACGAGTATGGAAGCATAACCTGCGCCGCTGCCGTAGTTAGCTTCCTGCCCGGTTTTGTCAATCATGGTCTGGTTAAGTTCCTTGACGCCGGGGTAGTCCAGGCTGGGTACCCAGTCCGGCGACCCGATTGTATAATCCGTGAGATCGCCCATCTTGCCCCAGGGCAGGTCATCCGTGGCCCGGTTAAAGATGATGGCCTTGGGAGCATACTCAAGCTCTGCCATCTGTTTGAGCATGGTGATGGCATCCGGCACAATGGGGGCACCCATGAAGACATCTGCGTTGGCCTTCTTGGCTCCCAGTATGATCGAGCTCATATCAGGGGACATCATGGCATACTGCCCTTCATAGACAATCTTGATGCCCTTGGACTCGGCCCTTTCCCTGACGAAGTTGCACAATTCGGTGACGAATTCCGTCTGTTCGATGGCAAAAGCCATGGTCTTGGGCCTCTGCGCTTCGGGCACATTGGCCAGCACATCGACAAATCCTTCAGCGGAGTCCTTGTTCAACTTACCGATAGTGAAGTAATATTTGAACCCGCGCTCGAATACAGAGTTAAGCGCGACCAGCTGGGTCAGCGCCGGCAGCTTATTCTTCTCAAAGATATCGGCAGTAGCATTAATCAGAGTGGTACCGACCACAGCTACAGCTTTGTACTGCGAATTGAGCGCTTCAGCCCTGGCAATGGCTTTTTCCGGATTTGTTTCCATATCCATGATAACCAGTTCGATCGGCAGCTTCTTGTCATATTCCTTGACATAGACGCCGCCAGCGGCATTCACCGCTGCCACACCGGCCTCATACCCATCCTTGGACGGCTGGCCCGTGGATGAGTCACCTCCCGTCATGGAAACGAGGGCACCGATTACAATGCTTTTAGGTGCTTCCGGGGTGCCGGATGTTGGTGTTGATGTTGACGGAGCGCACCCGACTACCACCAGTATGATTGCGAGTAGTGCAGTGGTAATATATAATAAACCCGCTTTTTTCAATTTCTCCTCCTTCTAAATGTATTATGGTGCATTAAGGAACAAGGGTAATTTTCTGGTTTTTTGTGTAGAACGCTGATCCACCTCCTTTATGTAAGCATATATTCTTAGCTAATAACATAATAGCGTAAAAAACTCATCCTTGCTTCTGCAGGGAATATTTTATTATATTAGACCTTTTAAATAACTTTTACGAGGGGGATTCCTCTTGTTGCAGTAAAAAGTATATGAAGATAAAATTATTACTGTCAATAGTGTTTTATCTCTGTATGTATTCGGTTGTGGTTGGAAGTATAACGCTGTTATTGTGATAAAATTAATTATTCAAATATGAAAAAATATATAACAACATATCAGGAGTATCTGGACTACTGGCAAAAATTGCGGGATAAGGTGCCTTTTAATATAGTTTGCGAGGAAATACGCTGCAAATTTTGTTTTTCCAGGAACATAATAAAGTACGGTCATTTTAAGACCATGCAGCGCTGGTGGTGCAAGGATTGTCAGAGGAAGTTTGCTGATAATGGGGCATCGCCCTACATGAAAACGCATAATAATCTGGTATCCTCTGCTTTAGTCCTGTATTACAATGGCATGAGCCTCAATTCTATTCGCAAGCAGTTGATAAAGCATTATTACAGCGATTTTTCGGCATCAACGATTTATAACTGGATACATAAATATACTGATGATGCCATGAAAAATACCCGCAAACACAAGCCCAGGGTAGGTGATGTCTGGGTAGCTGAAGAGCATATGGTTAGTATCGATGGTAAAAATTACTGGATAACGGACATCATGGACGCCAGAACCAGATACTTGTTAGCATCCTCAATGCATACAGGCTGCGCTAATGGCGAATCCATTATCACCATGGAACATGCTATTCAAAAAGCAGACAAAGTCCCCAGGCTGTTATTGACAAATGGATCAGATTTGTTTAAGGAGCAATTCAGCATATCAATGGATGGTAGTTCTCATAGGCTTGATATCAAACAAATTGCTAATGGTACCAGAAATGACCTTTGTGAACGCTTTCATAATACCTTGCAGCGGCGTACCAGGATTATGCAAAGTTTAAAGAATAGCGTTAACGCTGAACTGATCATGAACGGATGGTTGGTACATTATAATTATTTCCTGGTACATGAAGGCTTATGTAACAGGACTCCATCGGAATTGGCAGGCATGGATCAATCTCTGGATGAAGGCTGGAATCTCATTGTAAAGCATGTCAGAGATATAGCCAAGTACTGGCAAAATGATGTAAACATGTTTATCAATAGCACTTTTACCGTGCCTGCAGGGGTTTACACAGGAAATACAACTAAAGAGTTTTAACCCTGAATAGCAGGGCCAGTCTTTCTACTAGAAATTTAGCCGCTAATAAGCGGCACCAACCACAACCGAGCAAAGTCGGCTCTTGTCAATATTGACACAGAGAAATTTTTTTATCTAGACTCTTTCTGATTAATAGCTGGTTTTGCCGTATTTAGTACTTCGAAAAGTTAGTATCCTGAAGGAGTGTTATCTATGCATAAAATCATTGTCGTCGATGCGGATAAATGCATTGGTTGCCTTATGTGCGAGGCAGTATGCTCACTGGTGCATTATGGTTCAGTGGGCATTTCGAACTCAAGGGTAAAAGTAATGCGCTATGATAATGAAGCATTTTCTTATCCTGTCGTGTGTATGCAGTGTGCCGTCCCCTACTGTGCTGCTGCCTGCCCCAGCCAGGCTATTTTGAAGAATCCTAAAACAGGTGTAGTGAAGATCTCAAAAAGCAAGTGCACAGGCTGCAAAATGTGCCTGACGGCCTGTCCTTTTGGGGCGATGGGCTTTTTTGATGATATTGCCATAAAATGCGATCACTGTGGGGGAAAACCGTCGTGTGTCGAATTCTGCCAGGCCAAAGCATTAACCTTTGGAGTGCCGGATGATATCAGTAAAAGCAAACGCATTACTTTAAGTGAGAGTATTCTCGAGGAAAGCAGGGATAAACTGACATTGCAGAAGCAGTAACAATATTTTGCCGGTGCTGATGGCAAGGCAGAATAGATTTATTTGAAGAGCGGATTATGTTGGCAGGAAAGATTTAAAATAGAGTTATGAGGTATTAGTCATGCAAAAGAGAGCAATTAAAAAAAGCAACATATCTGGCAAACCGGGTGAAGTACCCGGTGGCTATGCAGGCAAAATCCTCAGGGTAAATTTAACCAGCGGGACTATCACAAAAGAGGATTTGCCGGATGCTAAAATACTGAGGCAGTATGTGGGCGCCACCGGTCTGGCTGTCAAAATACTGCAT
>CAZTHJ010000037.1:7576-8941 GCA_964613565.1 uncultured Dehalococcoidales bacterium
GCCGCTGGACCCGGAAAACAGGGTTATTTTCATGACAGCGCCCATGACGGGTACCTTCTTTCCCTCTGCTACTGATATGGCTGCCGTTACGCTCAACGCCAATACGGGCTATACGATTGGCGATTCACATTCACACGGTTTTCTGGGCGCTTATCTCAAGTTTGCCGGCTATGATGGAGTAATTATTCAAGGTGCTTCGAAAAAACCTGTCTATCTCTGGATAAATGACGATACGGTAGAAATCAGGGATGCCAAGGAATTTTGGGGCCTGGACACCCATGAAACCGAAGACGCCATCAAGGCCAAAGTGGGCGTGCACGATGTGTCTGCGGTAGCAATAGGGCCTTCAGGGGAGAACCTGATACAGGGCGCTGGCATGGGCAATGATAAACACCATATGTTTTGTAAAGGCGGCAACGGCCTAGTAATGGGTTCAAAAAAGCTGAAAGCGATTGCCGTAAAAGGCAGCGGCACAATCCGCATCGCCAACCCCAAAAAACTTATTGGCGTGGTGAGGGACTGGTACCATGTCGCCTTCGACCTGGGTATGGCGCCGCTGGTATATTATAACTGCCATTTGCTGAATGGCCCTGCCAAGGGTGGTGGCAGGGAGGTATTCGGGATTTTTGCAAATTTTACCACCTATAAAAACATGCTTAATCCGGTACCCGGTGTGGAGTGGGCGGGAAGGATGTATGGTTCGATCCATAGTAGTTTTAAAACCAGGCATGTTGCATGCTGGTCATGCCCGGTGGCCTGCTGTTACAGGTCTGAAATAACTGAGGGGCCTCATAAAGGATATGTCATCACGCCGAACTCGGGGGCTGAAGGCAGGGAAGGGGCGGCCGGCATCTTGGGGATTACCGACCCTGGTACAGTCTTCTATTTGCTGGATCTGAATGACCGGCTGGGCTTCGACTCGGCTGAGCCCGGTGTATGCCTGGGGCTGGCCTTTGAATTATATGAAAAGGGATTATTGACTAAAGAACAGACTGACGGCCTGGAACTCAACTTCATCCGCTGGGCCAAGCCCTTCCAAGCGAGAAGGTTTTGGCAAGATCTTTGCCGAGGGCGTCAAAAAAGCGGCCGAAATTCTGGGCGGAGATGCGCATAAGTATATAATTCACGTTAAGGGTGCAGGATACAATATGCATGACTGGCGTACAGCCTGGGGTGTCATGCTGGGGCAGGTTACCTCCGGTGCCGGAGCCTGCTGGCAGGGCGGCTTTTCCAATGACGTATTCCCCCAGTGGGATCTCGGATGCAAGGAGCGCTCCCCACGTTTCACTACCGAGGGGCTGGCTTTAATGACAGCAAAGGCACAGACAAAAAGGGTCTGGGATGACTGTTTCGGGCAATGCATAC
>CAZTHJ010000037.1:9085-9856 GCA_964613565.1 uncultured Dehalococcoidales bacterium
CGGGTTGACGCTGGAAAGCGACATGGACATCGGGCAGCGTCTGCTGGAGGCACCAGCCGAAGGGCCGGCAAAAGGCAAAACCGTAACCCCTTACCTGCGCGAGCTGATAAAGGATTTCTATGAATGCATGGGCTGGGACAGGGAAACAGGCAAGCCCACCCCGTCGACACTGAAGGAACTGGACCTTGTAGAGGCTGCCAAAAAACTCAAATAACTGGTATTAATCGGAATGAGCAAACATGTCCATAGAGCATGAAGCATGGTTGAAACTCACTGAAGAGGAAATCATAGATCCCGGTCTCCAGATATGCGATGCGCACCACCACCTTTGGGATGGGCCTGGCAACCGCGGCCGCTATCTGCTTGAGCAGCTGATGGCTGACATGGCGGCAGGCCATAATATCAGAAGCACGGTTTTTGCTGAATGCGGGTCAATGTACAGGGAGAAAGGCCCGGAGGCAATGCGTCCGGTCGGTGAAACGGAATTTATCCGCACTATTGCTGCTGAAACTGGTAAAATCCAATACGGCAGTACTTCCGTGGCAGCGGGCATCATAGGTTATGCAGATCTAACCCTGGGTGAGGGGGTGGCAGCGGCGCTGGAGGCGCACCTGCAGGCTGGTGGTAGCTATTTCAAGGGAATAAGGCAATCTTGTACATGGGATGAGAATCCCAGCATTATCTCCATGGCCAAATCTCAGGGAATGATGTCAGACAGAAGATTTCGTCAGGGATTCGCCTGCCTGGGCAAATATAATTTGAGTTTTGATG
>CAZTHJ010000038.1:0-5245 GCA_964613565.1 uncultured Dehalococcoidales bacterium
AACGAATCACGGTCATATTCTACGTCTATTACGCCTCTGCATTCATATATGTCTCCTAACGGAGATGCAGATGTAGGAATAGTAACAATAGAAAATAAGCAAAAAAAACTAATAATTATTGTTATATACAATAATCTTAGTGGCTTATTGATTATTATCATTTATTATTTCTCCATTAACATATGCTTTGATATATTATTTAGTTTTCTATATATTTAAATATTTTCATAATTAAAATAAAATAAATAAGAGCTAAAGATACTAATTTAGCCTAAATTAGTTGATAGAGATTATATTCTTAAATGATAAAAATTTTTTAAATTTTTTTAACATTATTATTACTATAAAGATCACTAAACAGATCAGTAAAATGATTATTATAGGTACCTCAATTCCTATTACAGAAAAACCTCTACTTTCAACATTGAGATCTAAAGGAAAATCTTGTTCTATAGTTTTCCCAGTGGTAGCATAATATCTTGCTGTAACTTTAAATTGAATATTTTCTTCATCATCGTGATAACCAAAACCTTTTGGAGGTGTAACTGCAATAGTTACAATAGCTTTTGTATTTCCTTCATATGATGTTGAATCTAAAGTAATATAATTTGGTTTAGAAACTACCCATCCATCTGGCAAATCTTTTATTTCAAATACAACTTCTGTTTTACCATTTGCAAGGTTTTCTATTTCAATATCAAAGACGGTAAAATTACTTCTCAAGCCGGCATTTCGTCCAATCCGGACGTAACCCTGCTTTTTGGCAATTCTCGTCTGGCACTGGATATTCTTGTCCCTCCACGTAATCAGCTTGCGCTTGTCTCCGCAGAAAAAAGCATGCAGGTGCTGTTAACAGGCCCTGATGAATTAAGCTACTGGTGGATGGAAACACTGAGTTTAATGCTGAATGCAGGGATTAAATACGGTACAAGAGTAGGCAATGGCCTCATTAGATATACTAGCAATACAAACGGTGGGCCAGTTTTTGTATATGTTAAAGATGGTAGGATAATCAGGATTACTCCAATTGAATTTGACAAACAAGATGCAAAACCCTGGACAATCAAAGTCCGAGGACGAGCATTTACTCCGCCCAGAAAAACAACGCTTTGCCCGCACACGCAGATACTCAAATCGATGATATATTCACCGGATAGAATCCTGTACCCAATGAAACGGGTAGACTTCGATCCTAAAGGCAATAGAAATCCTCAAAATCGCGGCATTTCCGGTTATGAAAGGATTAGTTGGGAGGAAGCCCTGGACATAGTTGCTGATGAGATTAAGAGGGTTAAAAGGGAATACGGTCCAGGAGCCATCTTGAATGGGACAGGTTCGCATCATCTTTGGGGTAATCTTGGATACTATTTAAGCGCGAGATACAGATTTTTCAATAATGTCGGATTTACACCTGTAGTTCATAATCCTGACAGCTGGGAGGGCTGGTATTGGGGGGCCATGCATCATTATGGACACAGCATGCGGCTGGGGGCTCCTGAGACCTATGGCACAGTGGAAGATTGTCTAAAAGAATGTGAGATGGTTGTATTCTGGTCGAGTGACCCTGAAACAACCGGCAGCTACTCTGCATTTGAAGGCACCATCCGCAGGCAGTGGCTGAAAGAGCTCGGGATCAAAATGGTGCACATAGATCCTTTCTATAATCATACTGCCGCGCTCTTCGGTGGCAAGTGGCTTGCACCACGGCCTTCCACCGGTAACTCGCTGGCACTTGCCATTGCCTATGTCTGGATAATGGAGGATTTATATGATAAGGAATATGTTGACACACGTACTGTGGGCTTTGAACAATGGAGAGACTATATACTGGGAAAGGAAGATGGAATACCTAAAACTCCAGAATGGCAGGAAAATGAGGCAGGAATAGCGGCCAAAGATGTAAGGGCTTTAGCCCGCGAGTGGGCCAGGAAAAAGACTTACCTGGCACCGGGTGGCGTGCCCGGTTTTGGTGGAGCCTGCCGCGATGCTACTGGAAACGAGTGGGCGCGCTCCATGGTCTGCCTCATGGCCATGCAGGGACTGGGAAAACCCGGGGTGAACATGGGCAACATGTCCGCAGGAACGCCAATAGATACCGGTTTCTATTTTCCAGGTTATGCTGAGGGTGGTCTATCCGGAGACCTTCAGAATACCGGCCTCGCTGTAGATCTGTATGTAAGGTTTCCACAGCTACCTACTGTAAATACGGTACAGCAGATGATCCCAAGATTGAATATTCCAGAAGCCATACTCGATGGACATGCCGAGGGATACTTCACCAATCCCAAGACCATTGAAGGCCAGTTCTTCAGTTTTAAATATCCCGCCCCGGGTTATCCCCGGATCAAGATGTACTACAAATACGGCGGCTCCCATATCGGCACCATGTGCGAGACAAACCGCTACGTCAAAGCCTATAGATCGTCTAATCTTGAATTCGTGGTGAATCAGTCAATCTGGTTGGAAGGTGAAGCTAAATTTGCCGATATCATCCTGCCGGCATGTACCAACTTCGAGAGGTGGGATACCAGCGAATTTGCCAACGCCGGCGGCTATGTCCAGCATAGCTTCAACCAGGTTAACCACAGGGTAGCCATATTGCAGCATAAATGCATCGAGCCGCTGGGCGAGTCCAAGTCAGACTTCCAGATTTTCCTTGAGCTTGCCATGAGACTGGGCTTCTCTCACATGTTTTCCGAGGGGATCACGGAACTGGACTGGTGCAAGCGCCTGTTTGATGCTACGGACCTGCCCAAGGCGACAACCTGGAAGAAGTTTCTCAAAAAAGGATACTACGTTGTTCCCGCGCCCGCAGAAAAAATGAGGCACGCGGTATCATTCAGGTGGTTCGCCGAGAACAGGCCCAAGGATACACCGGAGATAGCCCCGCTGCCCGCCGATTATACCGAACGGGTCTTTGAAGGGCTGCAAACGCAGTCAGGCAAGCTGGAGTTCGTCTGTTCCAGCCTGCAGAGGTTTGATCCCGACGATCCTGAACGGCCAGTCATGACCAAATATATCCCAGCTTGGGAAGGCCATCATACAACAGAACTTTTCAGCAAGTACCCGCTGCAATTGATTACACCTCATCCCAGATACAGTTTTCATACCATGGGTGATGGCAAGGACAGTTGGATCAACGATATAGATGACCACCGAAAACTCATCAATGGCTATCACTACTGGATTATCCGCCTCAACTCCAAGGATGCAGCTGCCCGGGGCCTCAGTCAGGATGACCTTGTGCGTGTCTTTAACGATCGCGGCGCTGTAATATGTGCCGTGCAGATTACAGAAAGAGTACGTCCGGGTACAGTCCATTCCTATGAAGGCTCGGCAGTGTATGATCCCATCGGCGAACCGGGCAATTCGCCTGACCGCGGCGGCTGTATGAATATTTTGACTCCCAGCCGGCCGATTATCAAGAAATCACACAGCATTGCTGCCAACTCCTGCCTTGTGCAGGTAGAGAAATGGAACAGATAGGATAGCAAAATGAAGAAATGGCTCATGATCATCGATGTAGAAAAATGTGAAAACTGCAATAACCGCTTCCTGGCATGCAAAGATGAACATGTGGGCAATAGCTGGCAGGGATATGCTGCACCTCAGCCGGAGCATGGCCATAAATGGATGAATGTGCACTCAAGGGAACGGGGAGAATACCCGCTGATAGACGTGGCCTATTTACCGCAACCTTGCATGCATTGTGATAATGCTCCCTGTATCAAAGCCGCAAAAGACAACGCGGTTTATAAAAGGCCAGACGGCATCGTGATCATAGACCCCGTTAAAGCTAAGGGACAGCACCAGCTGATAGATGCCTGCCCCTATCATGCCATCTGGTGGAATGGAGAGATCCAGATAGCGCAGAAGTGCACGCTTTGCGCACACCTGCTGGATGACGGTTGGACTAAACCCAGATGCGTGCAGTCATGCCCTACTGGCGCACTTTCTGTGCGCGGCATCGATGACAAAGAGATACAAAAGGCAATTTCAGCAGAAAAACTGGAGCCCTATCTGCCCCAGTACAGAACTAATCCCCGTATCCTGTATAAAAACCTCTATCGCTATACCAGATGTTTTATTGCCGGTAGCCTAGCTATCAAAGAAGATGGAAAGGAAGAATGTGCCGCAGGTGCCCGTGTAATTCTGCAGGACGCTGACGGAAATAAAATCGGTGAAACCGTTACGGATAATTTTGGCGATTTTAATTTTGATAACCTCCTGGCAAACAGCGGCCGCTATTCCATAGAGATTTCTTATCAGGACTATACTGTCAAAACCGTACAAGCGGAACTGAAGACGAGCATCAATACAGGCACAATTTTTCTACAGAAACCCTGACAGGAGAAGACAAAAAGTGAATTTACGCAATTATACCATTGACGAATATATCGACAAGGTGAAATCTTTTCATGGTTTTGTCGCTCCCGGGGTCATTATCGGTGGCATCATGGTGGAACTGGCATATCAGAACCTACCCAAAGAGGGACTGTTTGACGCAATCAGCGAGACCAGCAGGTGTTTGCCGGATGCCATACAGCTATTAACACCCTGCACTGTCGGTAATAACTGGCTGAGGGTGTTCAATTTTGGACGCTTTGCCCTCACACTCTACGATAAGATTAACGGAAAAGGAGCCAGGGTCTTCATACAACCGGCAAAACTGGATTGCTGGCCTGAAATCAAAGCCTGGTTCTTTAAGCTCAAACCAAAAGCCGAGCAGGATAATGAGCTGCTGCTTAAACAAATAAAACAGGCTGGAACCGATATTCTCTCAATGCAGAAGGTTAACGTGAACCCCGATTTTCTCATCAGGCAGCGCAGGGAAAAATTCGCCATCTGTCCGGAGTGCCTGGAGGCCTACCCTGCCGCTGATGGTAGTATCTGCCTTGCCTGCAAGGAGAAAGTGCTCTACCGTTAATGCACTTCCCCATTTGACTAATCAAGTATGAGAAAGATAATTGCACCTGCCAATCATTTTCCCTGCATAGAAATTTTATTTCCTTAATATAGTAATAGATACTACCATTGCCACAAAAACTGCTATATACTATTGGAACTAGGAATAAACGGGGGTTTGTACGATGGTCACGCGACGCTTAGGTATCACATTTGCTATCTTAAACCTGCTGGGTTTTCTGGGTACAATTACCGTGAATGGCCTGGCTAATGCACTGCCGCTGAATAACCGTAACACTGGTGAACTCTCTGACCTTTACCCAAACCTGTTTGTACCTGC
>CAZTHJ010000038.1:5345-9792 GCA_964613565.1 uncultured Dehalococcoidales bacterium
ATCCTGACCCAGATAGTACGCAGAAAAGTATATTAGGCTACCAATATAAACTACAAAAATATAGCAGCAACATTGAACGGCTGCTATATTTTAATTCCAGGATTATTCACCTTTGTAGGTCTTTTTGTTTTAAGATTTAGTCTTTGCCCAGCACGATACCGATGGGGTCTATTTCCTCCCGCAGAATTTCCAGGTAATTGGCAGGAATAGCCGGACTGTCTTCAACTCTGTCAGGTACCAGGATATCAAAGCTGCTGTTGGCTTTGATATCATCAAGGGTAACGCCGGGATGAAGGTTATGCAATTCAAGACGCTTGCTCTTTTCGTTAAAGCCAAAAATGCCGAGCTGTGTAACAACTCTATGAGGCCCTGTACCCCGGGGCAGACCTACACTTTCCCTAACCCCAGGACCAGTGAGATAACCCGCTGAAGTGAGAAAATCTACCTTGTTAACAAAGGTAGCCCTGGACTGTTTGGCAGTAATGATAATAAGCCGATCTGAAAAAGAAGCAACATCAGCCGCGCCACCGCTTCCAGGAAGCCTGACTACAGGTTTATCATGCTTTCCAATTACGGTTGTATTCAGGTTGCCGTACATATCCATCTGGGCTGCGCCTAAAAAACCATAATCTATGTATCCTTGCTGGGAAAGGGACATGATATCATGCATGCTGGTAGCCATAATAGCTCTATGGAAAGTTCTTGATTCTCCTACGGAAATCGGTAATTCAGGTAATAGCGGTCCCATACCGCCGGCCTCAAAGACAATCATCAAATCCGGAGCATGTGTTTTCTGGGCGAGCATGGCGGCAATGATAGGAAGCCCGGTGCCTACAAATACTGATTTCTTATCCTCAAGCAGCATAGCTCCAATATAGGCAATATATTCTCTGATATTATAGGGTACCTCTTCTTTAATACTCACAGTTGCATTCTCACTTTTTGATCAGTCCTTACTTCTCCAAGGTGAAATCATAGGCTCAAGAAGCTTTTCGCGTCTCTTGATATATTCGATCTTCTTAAAACCTCCACAAACATTGAGATAATTGTCAAACGAACTGACAGAGAAGATATATTTCTCCAGAAACCTTTCAACTCCTTCTTGGGTACTGGAAGCTTCAAGCCATTCCGCGATGTTTTCTTCATCAAAATAATACAGGTATGGCATCTGTCCTGGATGCGAGCCATATCGTACTTTGACCACTGCATCTACAACAATATATGGTATTGTAGTTTTCCATGGTTCATCGCGTATCACATCATTATCCACCAGTTCTTCAGTTGTAATAATAAGTCGACGGGCACAGCGGGATAATTCCATATCTTCAATAGCTATGCCATCGATTTGAGCATTCCCATATTTGTCGCAGCGATGGACATGAATAAAGGCCACGTCAGGATATCCAGCCGGTACAAGTGTGATCGGCTTGCCGCTAAACGGGTCTTTGACTACCTTGCAGCTGCTGTACTCCAGCGTATCCGTACCCAGCAGACTCCGGCACGGTATAAAAGGAACACCCATCATTCCAGCTAGAAATCTCCACTGGTAAACAGCATTGCTCAACTCAGAGATAACCTTGCATTTCCCGCTTTCAACCATTCTTCTGGAACCAGGTGATAATCCCCTCAACTCATGTGCGAATGAATACGCCACTTCAACCCTGTCCACACAGCCGGATGTAATCAGTAAGTCCATATCATGAACAGCTGTTTTACCGGCCATTATCAGGTTGCGTCTTCGCTGCCTTATAATCTCATAAACGATGGGCATGGAAATTCTAATTGCGCCAAAACCCCCACTGGCAATAAAGTCTCCATCACGAACATAGTTTTTTACTGCCTGAGATACCGTCGTGGTCTTGTCTTTAAGTTCGCGTGATTTATTATGAAGCACCCAATCGCGGGCATCGTCAGGGTCGTACCAGCCAACAAGCTCTCCCTTCCCCTGGCTTATGATCTCCATAGTCATATTCTCCCTATATTTTTGCGACTATCAATAATATCATTGTTTGCATTTTTAGCCATAATTTGCCCGTCATAGTTCCATCTGCTGCGTAACTGACATGAGAATCTGCCATATTTTATCGATCCAGTCCAGGTGCTCCGCTTTCATCAGGCACGAGCGCAGGCACAGTACACTATCCCCGTCAAACTCAACATCTTTCCATATATTTTTCAGCGGGTCAGACGAATAATTAAAGACCGCGAGATGCAGCCCCTGCTGCGCAGCCAGATCAAAAAATTTTCTTGATAAACGCGAGATTTGGCTGGCCCTTTTTGCCTTGATGGCCCAAACTACAATATCGAGCTCCGGATGCATAATGGTAAGAAAACGAGAATCGTTGCAGAGTTTTTCAAATAATGCCACAGCAGCCTGTCTGGAACCGGATAAACCAGAGGCGAATGCGCCATTTTTTACCATGGGCAATAGTCTCTGGGTGGCCCACAAAGCTACAGCGCTGGCTCCGGGGCGGGAACATTCAAGGCTGATTTCCCCCAGGTGCAATTCAGCAGAGGTAAAATACGTATAGGGAGAGTCATGCTTATAGAAGGCTCCTACCGATGGGTCTTTAAAGAGGATGCATCCGCAGCCATATGGCTGCAACCCGTGTTTATGAGGATCAATAACTATAGAATCCACATAACTAATGCAATCTAGATTTCGCCTTGTTGCCACTTCAAGGTTATCGGCAAGAATGAAATAACCCCCGTAAGCAGCATCAGCATGGATACGGAATTTATATTTGTCCCTTAATTCCAGTATTTCTTGCAGCGGGTCAACAGCCCCGGCTCCGGTTGTGCCCATGGTAGCTACTACGGTGCCCACATTGCCTTGCTGGAGAAGCTTTTCCAATGACCGGATATCCATCCTGCCCCTGTTATCACAGGTGATAGTGCGAAAGTTCAAAGATAAGACTTCCGAAATCCTGCTGTGCGTATAGTGTGCCTGTTCCGATGCCAAAAATAATTTGCCGGGCTGGAGTTTGCCGGAAACCCATAAAGCCTCCAAATTGGCCATTGTGCCGCCGCTGCAGAGATGCCCCATGTGGGTTTCCCAGCCAAATATATCTGCCAGCGCAGCAACAGCTTCTTTTTCCATTTGAGAACTGGCCCGCCCACCGTCAAGGGCGTGGTTGTTGGGATTAATCCACAGCGAAAGCATATATGCCAGGCGTGCCATCATATGCGGCGGTTTTAGCATCTGCCCTGCATATAAGGGATGAAAATATGGGTAATTATCCTGCATCCGGTCGGCAACCTGGAGCAGCACGTCTTTTATGGCGTCCGTGTCATATTCAGCAGCCACATCCGGTAGAGAGTTAAATCCCTCATTCAGCCTTTCCAGTGCTATATTTAGAATATTCAAGCTGTCAGATTCTAATTTCATTCCTGGTTCTCCCTGTCTAGCATTTTTACAACGGCCCCTTTACCATACTGAGCGCGTATAGCGAGAGGGTACATCAAGCTCCCGTTATTTTAAGCAAACCAAATACTTATAGTGAAGCTTCGCGCCAAAATTGAATATCATTTTTGCGGCCTGCATATATAGCCTATACAATTTTCATTATAAATGTATTATACTTACTGTACGGTAAGTAAATAAAGTGAATCCATTTAATGATTAGAGATGAGACAAAAACAGGAACAAAATAACCATATCAGCCGCAGGGAGGAGATCATTAAGGCGGCTGCCCGCATATTTGCCGCCAAGGGATATCACGGCACAACCCTGGATGAGATAGCACGTGAAATCGGTGTATCCAAACCGGCACTTTATTACCATATCAAAAACAAGGAAGAGATATTAAAGGAAATCGTGGGCAGGATCATGGAACCCATGGAAACTGTAGCCAGGGTAGGCAGGTCAGGAATTCCACCCCGGCAAAGAATAGCCCAGATGATAAGGATGCTGGTGCAGTTCGCTGCGGAGCGGCAGGAAATCACATTAATAGCACTGGAACTGAATAAGATTTTGCCTACGCGAAGCCGCGAAGCGCTGAAAAAACGTCGGAAAGATGTGGAAGAAGTCCTCATTGAAACGCTGGATGAAGGCATAAAAAAGGGCGATTTTAAAACAGGGAACAGTAAAATGTATGCATTTGCCATTCTGGCAGCGGCCAACTCCGTATACCGCTGGTATGATCCTCATGGCAACCTGACTCACGGTCAAATAGCAGAGCAATTTATCAGGCTTCTGGAACTTGGATACTTGAAATAGTAAGGGTGCCTGCATCATATTATTATTGACAAAGATCCGCATTTGTTTTATGATTTGATTGGCCAAGTTACTAACCAGTCAGTAATATAACTACAGCTCAGCCCGGCGATTGTGCGGCGGAGATATTGTTTGAAGTTACATGTCTACTTGTGGTTCATATTTCCTTATGATTGCAAGTAATGTCAAATTTTGAGTATAGTTAACGCAGACTTACAGGGATTATTACTA
>CAZTHJ010000039.1:0-9692 GCA_964613565.1 uncultured Dehalococcoidales bacterium
CAGGAGCATTTCGATATCATAATTGGTCCTGGCTTCAATCCTTTTTGCCTCCAGCAATTTGCCCTGCCGCGTAAATTCCTCAATCCTGTCATTTAATTCAGAGCGGATGCTTTCCACTGCCAGCATGAGCTTGTCATGTGAAGTGACGAAGTGCTTGGCGGGATAGATGTCAATACTATCCCGCTCAGCCAGGATTTCACCGGTCAGTACGTCTATTTCAGATATACGCTCAACCGAGTCCCCCCAGAACTCAACCCTGACTGCAATTTCCTCGTAGGCCGGCATGATTTCTATGGTATCGCCCCGCACACGAAACTTGCCCCTGCTCAATTCAAATTCATTCCTCTCGTACTGCATGTCCACAAATCGCCTTAACAGCAGCTTTCTGCCGTATTTCTCGCCCCTGCTCAGATTGACGACAAAACTGTAATATTCTTCCGGCTCTCCCAGTCCATATATGCAGGATACAGATGCCACAATTAAGACATCTCTGCGGCTCAGCAATGCACGCGTGGCGGCATGCCGCAGCTTATCGATTTCCTCGTTGATATCGGTATCTTTCTCGATATAGGTATCAGTAGAGGGCAGATAAGCCTCAGGCTGGTAATAGTCGTAATAGCTGACGAAATATTCTACGCCGTTGTTGGGGAAAAATTCCTTGAATTCCGTGGCCAGCTGGGCAGCCAGAGTCTTGTTGTGACACATAACCAGTGCCGGCCGCTGTACCCGCGCAACGACATTTGCCATGGTAAATGTTTTCCCGCTTCCAGTAACACCCAGCAGGGTCTGGTGCCTGAATCCCTTATCAATACCATTGACCAGCGAATCTATGGCCTGCGGCTGGTCGCCCCTTAGATTCATGTCGGAAATAATTTTAAACGTCTGCATACATTCTCAAAGCTGAATTATGATAGCTATTATTGTTACACCAAAACGCGGGGAATTCAAAGTTTGGCATATTAGCGTGGAGGATGAGTGAAATGAAGACGGATTATTTGGCAGCCAGCTGTCTCAGGGCAATGGTAATTTTTTCTTCGAGCTTAAAGTCTTTTCCTGCCGGCAATGCGGAAACGGCATTGGACGCCTCTCTGATGGAATATCCAAGATTTACCAGGGCCGCAATCACGTCCTGATTGTCTTCAGAATAGACCGGCAAATACTCCCTGCCCTCATCCTTTTCAAATTTATTCTTCAACTCAAGTACTATCCGCCCTGCAATTTTCTTCCCCACGCCGGGCGTACTGCTGAGTAAAGCTACATTATTGCTCACAATCGCAGTTATAAGCTGCTGAGGAGGGTAAGAGGAGAGCAGCGCCAGACCCAGGCGGGGACCTACCCCGCTTACGGTGATAAGCTGCTGGAAAAGTTTCAGCTCAATCCTGGAAATAAATCCGAAAAGTGAAATGTTTTCCTCACGCACATACAGGTGTGTATATAAGCTTACCACCGTTCCCGTTTCGCCCAGCTGACTCATCGTTGAGGCTGAAACATACAAAATCAGGCTTAACGGGCCGGCCCGCAAAACTACGGAATCAACATCCTTGCTTTCCAGCCTTCCCTCAATTCCCGAGATCATTGCCTCTGATTAGCCCCTCCTTATGATACTCTCAAGGTGTACCTGGTTGATATGGCATATGGCCACAGCCAGCGCATCCGCCGCATCCTCCGGTATATCCTGGTTCCGCAGTCCCAGCAGCAGCTTAACCAGCTCATTGACCTGCTCTTTTTGACTTCTGCCATAGTTCGTAACCTGGAACTTTACCTGGGCTGGAGAATACCTGAATATAGGCAAATTCCTTTCCCCTGCAGCCAGCATGGCAATTGCCTGCGCCCTGCCGATAGATAAGGCAGACCTGGCATTATCGGAAACAAAAGGCTCCTCCAGCGCAACCTGCTCAGGCTTATATTGATTAAATACCTTTTTCAAGCCTGCATGGATTGAATATAACTTGCTTTCAATGGATTTTTTAGCCGGAGATGTTATCACCCCGAATGTAACTGCCTTTAAGCTGCCCGCATCATGCTCAATAATGCCGTACCCCATGCGCACAGTGCCAGGGTCGATGCCGATAACACGCATTATTCAGATGACGTCCGTAATTTTTCTGCCACTGACTCAGCAAAATCCATATTGGAAAAAACACTCTGCACATCGTCCAGATCTTCCAGGTGATCCAAAAGCTTTAAAGTCTGCAAAGCTTCTTTCTCGTCCAGCATAACAGTCCTGGCAGGCAAGAGAGAGAATTCAGCGGAGATCACCTTTGCCTTCTCTTCCACGGCCTTCCTCACCGACTCCAATTTCTGCTGCGTGGTATATATTTCAAGGTACCCCTTTTCCTCACCCACATCAACAGCACCCGCTTCCAGTGCAATCAGCGCTATCTCGTCGACATCGTTGCTCTTGGTATCGACGGTGATTACTCCCTTATTTTCAAACAGCCATGCCACACCGCCGCTTTCACTTAAACTTCCGCCATGCTTAGTTAGAACAGAACGCACCTCGGATACCGTCCTGTTCTTATTATCCGTGAGGGAGGATATTATGATGGCTACGCCTTTTGGCCCGTACCCCTCGAGTGTCAACTCTACTAAACTGCCCGCACCCAGCTCGCCACTGCCCTTCTTGATTGACCTCTCAATATTGTCCATGGGCATATTACTGTCACGTGCTTTCTGCACGGCCAGCCTTAAGCGAAAATTTGTATCAGAGTTGCCACCACCCTGCCGGGCTGCGATGATGATTTCACGGGTCAACTTGGTAAAAAGCGCCCCTCGCCTGGTATCGGTTACGCCTTTCTGACGTTTAATCTGCGCCCACTTAGAATGTCCGGACATATATACCCTCGTGTTTTATTCTATCATCCCACTATTTATTATTAAAGTAAACCGCTGAAAAAGAGGTGCGGGAATCTTCCTGCCGGGGGTTTGGGCTTACCCCCCAACTTTCCCTTTTCCCCCGGGACTGAGGGATAGAGGGGGTTGAATTTGAGTTTTTCAGCATTCTCTAAAGTAAAACTAAAATATGGGATAAAAAAATGTTAAGGCCGCATTATTCCTTTATTGCAGCCTTAACATGCATGGCTCTGGGACTATTAAAGCAAACAGGGACTTACCATCGCAGCTGGATGCAAGGTAAATCCTTTATAAACACAAACTTATTACTTAGTATTCGATTAAAGCCAAAATATCGCCTGCTTTAACCGATTGTCCCTGAGTTACATTGACTTCCTTTACTTCGCCGGAAACCGGAGAAAGAATCGGATTCTCCATTTTCATGGCTTCAATTGAAAGAAGCTCATCACCCTCCACTACCTTGTCGCCCACTTTAACTTTGACATTTAATATTTTCCCGGGCAGGGGAGCTTCCATTTTTTCCTGAGGCATTGTTTATCTCCTTACAAATTAATATTTGAATACTTCCTGTCATGATGCCTGATATATTCAATTTTGCTGGTAATAATATCACGGTCTTTGCCTTCAAGTACATCCAGAGCCTGATTTATGGCTTTCCTGGTGTCGCTGGGAAGAATGATGGCATCGGTATATCCCCTTTCAGCGGATTGATAGGGGTTCTCATACAAATCTTCGTATTCCTTAACGCGTTTGGCTTTCATTTCGGCCGGATTTTCCGCATCTCTGATTTCCTTGGCAAAGATAACGCTGGCAGCCGTTTCAGCGCCGACGATGGTAATCCTGGCCGTCGGCCAGGCGAAAACCATATCAGCGCCGATAGATTTATCCAGCATCCCGTAATGGGCGCCTGCATATGATTTGCGCATAATGATGGAAATCAGTGGAACGGTGGCATCTGCCCATGCATACAGCAGTTTTGCGCCATGTCTTAGTATGCCGTTCCAGTCCATATTCGACCCGATGAGATACGCCGGGCAATCCACCAGGCTGATCAGCGGTATATTGAATAAATCGCAGAACCTGATGAACCTCGCCATTTTGTCGGATGAATTGATATCGATGACTCCGCCCGCCCACTGTGGGTTATTGGCCACTATGCCCACAGGCCTGCCATTAAACCTGGCAAAACCGATAATGCTGTTTCTGGCGTGATCCTTTAGCAGCTCCAGGAAACGGCCTTCGTCAACAATCATCTTAATCACTTTATACATATCAAATGCCTGGGAAGGCCTATCGGGAATGTAGGTATTTAATTCGGGGGTTTCCCTGCTGGGGTCATCACTGGTGACAATTCTGGGTGCCTTTTCCTTATTATTCGACGGCAAATATGATAGAAGGTCCTTGCACCTTTGCATGGCATCATTGTCATCATCAGCTACAATATGGGTCTGACCTGATTTGACGGCATGCGCCTTCCAGCCGGAGAGCTCTTCCAGGTTGATATCCTCGCCCGTCTGTGTTTTGACAAAAGCAGGCCCGGCTATGCCCATATAACCGGTCTTGCGCGTCTGAATAAGGAAATCCTGCATAATAGGATGATAGGCCTGTCCGCCAAGGCACGGCCCCAGCAGCATGGCAACCTGCGGTACAATGCCGGAAGCCAGAATCTGCGACCTGAACAGCCAGCCATATGCCTCCAGCGTATCCATGCCCTCCTGCAGGCGTGCCCCACCTGAATCGTTCATGCCAACTATGGGCCACCCGTTTTCCTTGGCAAACTCTATAGCCCTGACAAATTTTTTGCCATGATATTCGCCGAAAGTACCGGCCATGGCCGTAAAATCCTCTGACAGGGCCACGACATGCCTGCCGTTGACCTTGCCGTAACCCGTAATTACACCTTCAGCAGGTATCACTTTCTTGTCCATGCCGAAATTGATGGTTCTGTGTTTCACGAACAATCCAATTTCCGTAAATGTACCGGGGTCAAAGAATTGCTCTATCCTTTCCCTGGCCGTCAACTGTCCGGCCTGATGCCGCTTTTCCACGGCTTTGGGGTCCATTTGAATGATCTTGTTGCGCTTTACCAGATACTCGTCTATCAATTCCTTAGTCGTCGCCATATAAATCTCCTTTTCTCTTTTTGAACTTTTCTGTCAAAGGAAACACAATACTGCTGAAGGGAGTAAACTTGTTATTCCTAAACAAAAGCGTGTTTATTATAGTATGAATCTGTCATCAATTACAAATAGCGTGAGACGAATGATATGCCGTCTCCTCTTAATAATTAACCACCGCATGTAAACCTGCAGTGAGGATTCATAAACTCCCTTCAGAGGTTCCTGCCATTATCGCAATGAAATGGACTGACCTCTTGACAAACAAAACATATGTACTATAATATTAGTACATATGTACTAATATTAACTCCGCACAAGGAGGGAAAATGCTGATAGAATTAAATATAGAGAACCTCGCTGTAATTGAAAATGTTCACCTCAAGCTTGAACCTGGAATGACGGTTTTGAGCGGAGAGGAAGGTTCAGGCAAGTCCCTGGTTGTAGATGCGCTGGGGATACTCCTCGGCACGCGGGCCCCCGCCAAGCTGATACGCAACGGCAAAAATCAGGCCCGCATCGAAGCGGTATTTTACATATCAGTAGACACCAGGGCGCATATCAAGGAGATCCTGGGGGATACAGATGTCCTGGAACATGATGACAATATACTCGTCATATCCAGGGATATTCATCATCAGGGACGCAGCGTATCACGAATCAATGGCCATGCCCTGCCGCAATCCTTTCTGCGCAGCATAGGACAATTGCTGGTGGATATTCATGGCCAGCTTGATTATATATCCGTCCTGGATATCCGCCACCAGATGAACCTGCTGGACGCCTACGGCAACCTGCAGGACCTGAGGGCAAGATATGCCAGAGTCATTGACGAATTACGCCATAAGCTAAGAGATGCGGACTCCCTGGAAACCGGCAAATCTGAAGGGAAAATAGAATTGCTAAAGTATCAGGTAGAGGAAATTGAGAGGGCCGCTGTTATCCCCGGTGAAGAAGAGGAACTGCAGCGGAAACTCGATCTGTTTCAGCATGCGGGATCTCTGAGGGATAATTGCGAAAAAATATACATGAGCCTGTATGGCGATGACCGCTCGGCGACCGTTTTAATTCATGAAGCGCTGTCCGGTATTAAATCTTCAAAGCATATGGAATCCATGTTCGGCAGGTACATGGAAGCACTGAATGATTTCCTCTCCTCTGTTGAAGATATTGCTCATGTGTTCCATAGCGCCGCCGACAATGTGGAGATGGATCCTGCCGAGCTGGAAAATATCGAGCAGCGGCTTAACCTGCTGAATTCCCTTAAACGCAAGTACGGGCCTGCGCTCTCCGATATCGTTAGTTTCCAAAATCATGCTCTTAAGGAGCTGCAGGGAATTGAGGATTCCAGGGATTACAGGGCCAGGCTCCATGTGACCATAAAGGAAATGGAAAAGGAATCGGCTGCCCAGGCTGAAGATCTTTCCCGCGCCAGGATATCGGCAGCCAAATCTCTGTCAGATTTGGTTAACAGGGAACTGGAGGACGTGGGATTGCCACTGGCGCATTTCTCTATTTCCCTGGAGCAGGATAAGAGCACAGACGGCCTCTTGCTCTCCACGGGGGAAAAGTATGCATATACCCGGGACGGAATCGACAAAATAGAGTACATGGTCTGCACAAATCCCGGCGAACCGCTCCGGCCCCTGCGCACCATTGCTTCAGGCGGTGAGACCAGCCGCATCATGCTGGCCATTAAAAGTGCCTTAAAGAAAGTTGACCCCATACCCACGCTCATTTTTGACGAGATTGATGCTGGCATCGGTAGCAGGAACGGAGATAATATCGGCAGGAAACTCAGCTTGCTTTCCAGGCAGCATCAGGTTATCTGCATCACGCATCTTCCCCAGATCGCATGTTTTGCCGATACCCATATCAAGATGCAGAAGGATATTAATTCGGGCAGGGCTTCCACCACAACGCAGGTCATCGATGGCAGGAACCGGGTGGAAGAGATTGCCGACATGCTGGGTATGAACAGTGCAGGGAAAAGCATGCTTAAGGGTGCAGAAAAATTGCTTGACAATGCTTCTGCATGGAAATATGCCGACAATAATAAGTGTGCTTTAGTGAACTAAAGCACACTTATATCAGTCAACTTGCCTATAGGCTTACTATAGGCCCATCTTCTGGGCAATTATCTCCCTGTAATATTTGGTATCGCCGAAGGTAAGGGCAAGCGCCTTCATGCGTCGCGTATAATAGTGCAAATCATATTCTATGGTTGATCCGATGGCGCCGTGTATCTGATGTGCCGAGCCCAGTATCTTCTCTGCCGCCTGTACCGCCCAGGCCTTAGCCATGGCCACATCCTCATCGCATTCAAGATTTTCATCCATTTTCCAGGCCGCCTTATAGGCATTAAGCTTCATGCCATCCAGCTCTATAAACATGTCTGCGCAATAATGCTGAATAATCTGAAAACTGCCGATAGGCCGGCCGAATTGCTTCCTGTCCTTGGCATACTGCACAGTCATGTCCAGTGTCTGTTGCCCCAGCCCGGCCATTTCACTACAGATTGCAGTTTCAGCCCGCTTCAGTATCGAGCTGATATATTTCCAGCCCTGGTTCTCGCTGCCCAGAACCGCGTCTTTGTCCACCTTGACATCCTTCAAGATTACTTCGCACGGTTTCCCTGCAATTGAATCCATGACGGCGCAGGAAACACCTGCAGCTTTCGCGGGAACGATAAAGATGGTGATAGCGTTTTCAGCCGTAGCGCTGGCATCCGTCCTGGCAGCACACAGGATATAATCCGCTACGTGAGCAAAAGGCACAAATAGTTTTGCTCCGTTGATTACATAGTCCTGTCCTGACTTGACTGCCTTCATTTCAATGGACGCTGCCGACATGCCGCCGTTCTTCTCGGTCAGGGCCAGTGTCAAAATCATATTGCCGCCGATTATCTCCGGTAGGTATTTCTGCTTCTGCTCTTCGCTGCCAAAATCATAAATGGGGAAAGCGCCCAGAATAACCGTAGCAAAGTACGGGCTCTGCGCAGCCGCCCTGCCCATTTCTTCCAGCAGCACCATCTGGTCCATGACAGTCATGCCCGTGCCGCCGTATTTCTCAGGAAAGGGCAGTCCCATCCAGCCAAGCTCGGCCATCTCTTTCCATATCTGGGGGGAATATCCCTCTGCACTGGCTTCCATCTCCTTGAGGAACTTTTTAGGGTATTTTTCCGTAAGGAAATCAGATGCAAATTTTCTCAGTATTTCCTGCTCTTCAGTGAATGTTAAATTCATTTTATGCCTCCTCGTAATTCCTCTTAATCTTATTCTGCGGGAAGACCGAGTTTGCGCAGCGCTATGATATTTTTAAGCACCTCGGTACTGCCAGCCTGCAAGCTATATCCCTTGGAAGAAAGGTAGGAATGAGAAACATGTCCGGATAACTTGACATTTTTAGCACCAGGCCTCAACTGCCCGTACGGTCCGAGTATCTCCATAGCTACATTTGCCAGTTTCTGTTCAAAAGAGGTGGAATATGCTTTGGACACGGATGCCTCCCATTCCGGGGAGCGGTTTTCATCCATGGCCAGGGCAACCCGGTACATAAATAGACGCCCGGTTTCGAATTCCAGGCGCATCTGTGCCAGTTGCTGGCGGATTAGCGCGTCATCAGCCAGCCGTTTGCCATCGACTTTCGTCTCTTTGACGAATTTCACTACGCCGTCAAATACGGGGTAATTTGCCATCAGCCTTTCCATGCCGCTTCTCTCATAAGCCAGCTGTTCCATAACCTGGCCCCAGCCTCCGTTCTCCCTGCCTATTAAATACTTGGGATCAACCTTAACATTATCAAAAAATACCTCGTTCCAGTGTTCGCCGCCGGTGATATCACGTATCAGGCCGGTTGTAATTCCCGCTAAATTAATAGGTATAACAAACTCGCTGATGCCCTTATGCTTGGCCACCTCGGGATTTGTCCTCGCCAGCAGATACAGGTAATTCATGTGCTGGCCGCCGCTGGTCCATGTTTTGCCGCCATTCACTTCATAGTAGCTATCCTTTTTAATGGCTTTTGTCTTCAGCGAAGCCAGGTCGCATCCGGCCTCAGTTTCACTCATACCCAAACCAACATACATTTCACCCTTGATGATCTGCGGAAGGTAATATTTTTTCTGTTCCTCGGTCCCATGCTTGAGCACAGAGCCGCCTATCTGCCTGTCGGCAAACCAGTGGCAGGCCGCAGGTGCGCCATAGCGTAGCATCTCTTCAGTAAAAATCAGCCTGTCGACATAGCTTCTGCCTGCTCCTCCATATTCCTTGGGCCACGCCAGTCCGATCCATCCTTTGGCTGCAATACGTTTGGTGAACTGCGGGTCATATCCCATAATCCACGCATCTATTTCAGGTTTCCACTGCCCTTGCTTGATTTCATCTTGCAGAAAGCTGCTCACCTCCTGCCTGAAATCTTCCTGTTCCTTGGTAAATTTAAAATCCATATTGCCCCCCTTTGTAATTTACACTAACGCTACTTCTGCAAGAATAACTGTTAATCAGGCTACAAACTCATATGTAATTTTCTCTTCGTTGAGCCGCAGCGGCGCAATACCAAGCTCCATGCCGATCTTGATGTCCTCTACTTTAATGCTCTTACTGACACGCGACATTACATTTATCCCTTCGGGAAATTTGACGATTCCCAGAACGTAAGGGGCATCAGCTTCAAAGCCTAGGGGCCCGTAATGCACCTGGGTATAGGTGAGAAGTTTGCCTT
>CAZTHJ010000040.1:0-9518 GCA_964613565.1 uncultured Dehalococcoidales bacterium
GAATAAACTGGGGGCCAGGGTGGTGCTTTCCAGCAAGACCACACGGCAAATCATGGAGCAGGCTGTGGAACTGAGCTATACGGACAGCTGTTTCCCCTTCAAGCTGGCGCACGGGCATGTGGCCAGCCTCAAGGACGTGGACTATATACTCTATCCCTCCGCCATCAGGCTGGGAGTAAAAGAGGGCGATGAGGATCAGAAATATTCCTGTCCCCTAGTGCAGGCTTCGCCGTATATAATACGGGAGGTGATGGATTTGGGGCAGAAGCTGCTCTCGCCCATCATCGACTTCAGCCTGGGCGATGCCGAGGTTATTAAAAATCTAACAGACGCAGCCGTCCGGATGGGATTCAGCCGGGGGCAGGGAAGGAGGGCTGCACGTGCCGGTCTGGAGGCCCAGCAAAGCTTTGAGGCTGAGCGCCGGACATTGGGTGCCGCTCTGCTGGAGAGGATAAGGAAGGGCGATGAGCTGGGCGTGGTATTGCTTTCCCGCTCCTACATGTCGCAGGACTCCGGCGCCAACCTGGGCATTGCGGAAAAGCTGGCACAGCTGGGCGTGGTGCCCGTACCGCTGGACTTTTTGCCCCTGCATACGGTAAATCCCAGGGATTACTCCGACCGGCCTTTCTGGTCGTATGAGTCCAAGCTGATCGCCGCCGCCGCCATCATTGCGCAAAGCCCCAGGCTCTACGGTCTGGCCTTGACCAACTTCGGCTGCGGGCCCAACTCTTTCATACTGAAACTCCTGGAAGATATCATGGGCGGCAAGCCCATGGGGCAGATGGAAATTGATGAGCATGCTGCCGAGGCCGGCATCGTGACCCGCCTGGAGGCTTTCGTGGATACCATCCGGAGCTATGCCGCCTCTGCCATGCCGCAGCATGTTCCGGCTGAAGCCATACGCAGGGGCAGCACATCGGTTACAACTGCCAGGAAAACCCTGGTTGTACCCCGCATGGCCCCCTTCGTGGATATAATCGCTGCCCTCATGCGGAGCCGCGGGGTGGAGGTGATTACACTGCCAGCACCCGATGAGCGCAGCCTGGCCTATGCCAACGGGGTAACCTCCGGTACGGAATGCCTGCCTTACCGCGTTACACTGGGCGATTTCTTGAAATTCTGCTACGAGAACCCGGGCATGACCGGGGATGTGGAACTGATGATGGCCAGCTCCTACGGGCCCTGCCGGCTGGGCAAATATGCCCTGGAACAGAGCAGGATTATGCAGGAAGCGGGCTTCGATATCCCCATACGCAGCACGGTATCAAACAGTGCTTACCGTGATCTCAATCTGGGTGCGGATACGCTGCGCATTGCCATGCAGGGTATCTTTGCCGTTGACTTCCTGGAAAAAATGCTGTGGCGCAGCCGTCCCTATGAAAAAGAAAAGGGGCTGGCGGATAACCTTTTTGGGGAATACCTCAATCTGATGTGCAGGAGCATCGGCAAAAACGGCGACCTGACCGCTGTCTTGAAAAAGGCCTCGGCTGCCTTCGGGTCTGCCATGGATACAGGCCTGCCCAGGCGGCCTCTGGTAGGCATCAATGGAGAGATCTATCTGCGCTCCAACACTTTCAGCAACAATAATATGGTGAGGGTCTGTGAAGATGCCGGGCTGGAGGTGGTGGTTTCTCCCATCGGCGAATGGATCAAGTACACGTCTTATCGCCACCTGGAGGACACCATCAGGTTCCGCAAAATAAGAAAAATATTAGGGAGCCATATCAAGAACGAGATCATCAAGGGCGATGAGCGCCGCGTGCAAGCCTGCAGCGGGGAGCTGCTGGACGGGAGAGAGCCCAGCATAAGTGAAGTTCTTGACAGGACAAAGCCTTATCTATCACCCCGCTGCGGCAGCGAGGCCGTGCTCAGCATCGGTGCCGGCATCGAATGGATAGAAAGCGCCCGCTTTGCCGGCGTGATCTCGGTAATGCCTCATGGCTGCATGCCTGGCGGCATCGTGGCGGCGCTGGCTGACAAACTGGGCCAGAAATACCACAAGCCCTGGATCAGCCTGACCTATGACGGCATCCATGAGAGCAACAATGCCGCCAGGATCAATGAGTTTGCCGAGCTGGTCAAGTTCAGCGGGGCTGCCGCTAGGGTTCTAGATAAATAGGATGTTCATCCTCATTAAGCGCCCACTTGACAAAGCCTCCCCGTTAATCTATGTTACGGATAGAGGGGATTGTATATGGGTGGAACAAGGGCGAGGGTTAGAGCTAAAGCCAGCGTAACGTCTGCTGAGTTAAACCTGCAGGAAATGCTGAACGGGCTGGATGATGAGCTTTTCATTGTTGACCGTGAATATAAGGTCAGGTTCGCCAATACAACCATACTGAGAGCAAAGTCAGAGAGCGGCACAGCAGTTGAGGGTGGTTTTTGTTATCAGAGGTTTGAGGGTAGAGAACGTCCCTGCAGTACACCCATGTGGAATTGCCCTCTGAACAGGGTCCTGCAGACGGGCAAACCCGCCATAATCATCCATCCTTTACATCTGACAGCCGGAGACGGTTCACGTCTGAAATATATCAGAATTATCATTTATCCCGTTCGCGACCTGAAGGGGGATATACAGGCTTATGCGGAGTTCAGAAGGGATGTTAGCACTGAAAGGCAGATGGAACATGAGATTCTGAAACGACATCATCACCTCAATGCGCTGAGTCGGATTTCAACTGCCATCAGTGGCCTGCTGGACCTGCATGCCATTCTGAATGTCTGCCTGGATATCGTTTTAGAAGCCGTTAATGGAGAAAAAGGCGGCATTATGCTGCTGGATGACGATGACGGGCTGCTGCGCTATCGTGTGTATCGAGGGTTGTCCCCTCATTTTGTGGGGGAAATAGCGTTAACTCGGGGCCAGGGAATAGCCGGCAAAGTCATGGAAAGCGGTGAACCTGTTTTGCTGGAAGATATATCCAAGGATTCGCGTGTATTTCACGAAGACCTGGTAAGCATGGAAGGTTTGAAGGGTTTCATCTGCGTGCCGTTGAAAACAAAGGATAAGGTTGTGGGCGTGATAAATGTTGCCAGCCGTATGCCGGGCAGGTTCAGCCAGGACGATTTGTATTTGCTCCACTCCATAGGTTGCCAGATGGGCACCGCTATCGAACAGGCCAGACTGTATAAAAATCTGGCTAAAGCAGCAGAGAGGTATCAGGTTCTGCTCAGGCATGCTTTAACCGCCCAGGAGGATGAGCGCAAGAGAATTGCGCGCGAATTGCATGACGAGACCAGCCAGACGCTCACCAGCCTGACCCTGACACTGCAGGCAATTATTCAACTGGTTGAGATGAAAGGCGAATATGATGCGGACCTCCTGGCGAGATTAAAATCAGCTCACACGCATACAGTATACGCTGCTTCCGAGGTAGTTAAGCTAATGAAGGAATTAAGGCCGACACTGCTGGATGAACTGGGGCTGCAGGCAGCAGTCCATCGCTATGCCAGGGATAACCTCCAGGCCCATGGCATAAAGGTGAATACCGAATTTGAGGGTACAGACAGTCGCCTGCCCCCGGTTGTAGAGGTAACGCTGTTTCGTGTTGCCCAGGGTTTAATGGGCAACATAATGGAACATTCCGCAGCCAAGAATACAAATGTAAAATTGAAATGTGATGAGCATAGATGTGTCATGCGTATTGAAGATGATGGCAAGGGTTTTGATGTTGACAGGTTAACCCGGGTCGAGCCCGGAGGCCGGGGCGCAGGTTTATTTACCATAAAGGAGAGAATCAAGCTGGCAGGTGGTCAATGTAAAATAGATTCCAAGCCGGGTCACGGGACAAAAATTACGGTTAGCGTACCTTTGATAGCGGATGTGACGAGTGAAAAAGATAAGAGTCTTGATAGTTGATGACCATACTCTGGTCAGGGAGGGGATCCGGGCCATGCTCGGGCTAATCTCTGATATTGAAGTCGTGGGCGAAGCAGCCAACGGCAGGGAAGCTTTGGCCATGATCAAGCAGCTTTCTCCGGATGTGGTACTTATGGACCTGGCCATGCCGGTCATGGGAGGGTTGGAAGCCACGCGCATGGCGCGCAAAAAGTTTCCTGAAGTAAAAGTGCTGGCCTTGACGCAGTATGATGACAGCGAATATGTCATCCCCTTAATCGAAGCCGGCGCCAAAGGCTTCGTCACTAAAATGGCTGCCTTTTCAGAGCTTTCTACCGCCATACAGTCAGTTTATCAAGGGCAATCCTATTTATCGCCTTCAGCTGCCGCAGCTCTGGTAGAAGAACGTCAGTCAAAAATTGGCGTCGATCCGGATACAGATCGCTATCATCTATTGTCAGACAGGGAAAGAGAAATTCTCAAGCTGATAGTGGAAGGCCATACTGCCAGGGAAATCGCAGAGATGCTGGTAGTAAGCCACAAGACGGTAGAGTGGCATAAGGCTAGCATGATGAAAAAATTAAACCTGCGTAACAGGACTGACCTCATAAAGTACGCCATACGCAGGGCCATAATTTCACTTTAAGCAACTGCTGAAAAAGCATTACCTCATGTCCCGGTATTTTCCCCGGTGGTATACCAGTAGAATACCTGGTATAAATACTGGATATTCAATCATCCTCATCCTGGTATCTTTCCTATTGTCTCATCAAGTAGTGCCGTATACCATAGACTTATTAACGGTAAAGAGCAGGTGAGGAGGAAGTTGTGTGAACGAGAAGGTAAAAACATACGAATCTGGCAGAAGTTCAAAAACTGAAGACTACAGCCTGGTGCCTCCCTGCCAGACAGCCTGTCCATTGCATATGAATATCCGGGAATATGTGGATCTTGTGGCACAGGGTCGCATCATGGAAGCGCTGCATGTAATTCGTAATGATAATCCCTTTCCTGCCATCTGCTCCTATGTATGTACCCACCCCTGTGAAGAACATTGCCGCCGTAGCCAGATCGATAAACCCATAGCTATACGTTCAATTAAGCGTTTTGCTGTAGATTTTGGTGGGGACAGGATGATCCAGGCAGAAGCTGAAACTACCCATACAGAGAAGATTGGCATTGTTGGCTCCGGGCCTGCCGGAATGGCCTGTAGCTATTATCTAAGGAAGCTGGGTTATCCCGTGACCATCTTCGAATCACATTCAGAAATAGGTGGCATGTTGCGCGTGGGAATTCCGCAATACCGCCTGCCGCATGAAGTGATAGATGTGGAAGCCCGGCGCTTGATACAAATGGGCGTGGAGATCAGGATGAATACCCGGGTGGTTTCTCTAGATCTGCTTTTCGATATGGGATACAAGGCGATATTTATTACTATCGGAGCCCATCAGAGCCTCAAGCTGGGAATAGAGGGTGAAGATAGCCCCGGAGTTATTGATGGCGCCACCTTTTTACGTGAGGTGAATCTCGGTTTAAAGCCTGACATGGGTAAAAAAATAGCCGTTGTCGGTGGCGGAAATGTGGCGATTGATGCCGCACGCACTGCCCTGCGCCTGGGAGGGGAGAAAGTCAGTATTCTCTATCGTCGTACACGTGATGAGATGCCTGCCGATGCTGCTGAAATCAGGCAGGCATCTGAAGAAGGCATTGGTTTCCAGTTTCTGGTCACTCCCGTACTCGTCAAGCGGAAAGAGGGAAAATTGAACCTAACCTGTATCAAGATGGAATTGGGCGAAGCGGATGCCAGCGGAAGGCGTAAACCTGTACCCATACAGGGCAGTGAGTTTTCCAAGACTTATGACTCAATGATTATAGCCATAGGCCAATCACCGCAGCTACCTGGAGATTTTAAACTGAGGATCGGCAAGGGCAGCACAATTCAGGTTGATCCTGTAACGCTGACCACTAACCGCACCGGTGTTTTCGCCGGGGGCGATGCCGTTACGGGGCCGGCCACAGTTACAGAGGCACTGGCAGCAGGCCGCAGCGCTGCATTCCGCATCGATGACTATCTGCAGCACAGATATCCTGTGATACAAAAGGAAGTTAACCAGAAAGTGGACGGTAAATTGCTTCCACAGACGATAAAAATGATAAAAAAGGTAGGAAGAATTGAACCCCCCATTCTGTCTCCCGAAGGCAGGGTGAAGGAGTTTCAAGCAGTGGAACTTGTCTATGACTGGGAAGCAGCCATAAATGAATCCCGCAGATGTCTGCGTTGTGGAATGGGTGCGGAAATTCTATTTCAGGATAGATGCGCAACTTGTCTCACCTGCCTTCGGGTTTGTCCCTATCATGTTCCCTATCTTGATGCTTCCGGAACCATACAGATACCTGTAGAGCAGTGCCAGGCCTGTGGTATCTGTGTAGGTGAGTGCCCTGCCAGAGCCATAGTTTTGAGAAAGCCACGGGACAGAATACACATTGCCGCTGAGTTGGAACATGTCCTGAAGTCTGCCAGGGAATCCAGAACCAGGCCTTTGATCATCGGATTTTGCTGCCAGTACGGTTTGTTTGGCACAGGTGGATTAGCGCGTATCTGGCGTGAGGCTGCGGCCGGAGTATGGATTGTACCTGTTCTTTGTGTGGCGAAAGTAGAGGCTGATTACATCTTGAGGGCTCTGGAAAAGGGGGCGGACGGGGTGTTTATTGCAGGCTGTGGTGAGCAGTGTTCCAGGGAGGATACCGCTCTGTGGGCAAAGCAGAGAGTGGGCAAGGTAAGGAGAACACTAAAACAGATTGGGCTTGAGCCGGAACGTGTCCAGGCATTTGCCCTGAATTCATCGGGAGATGACCCATGCACCGAGCTGGACAAATTCGTCACCGCAATCGCCAGCCTGTACCTGACCTCAACCATTAAGCAGGAGGTGAAGAAATGATAATTGCTGAACAAAAGCCCCTGGAAGAAATCAGACAGATGCTTGTGCCATATGGGAAAGTGCTGATTGCGGGCTGCGGTACCTGTATGACCGTATGCGACGCAGGCGGTGAGCGGGAGGCATCTTTCCTGGGTAATGCTCTGCGTTTGGCTGAGATCAAGGAAGGAAATGGCGGGCATACCTTTGCCGAAATTACGGTGAAGCGACAGTGCGATGCGGAATTTCTTGAAATACTGGCTGACAGGGTACAGGATGCAGACGCTATTCTTTCCCTGGGATGCGGCATAGGCGTGCAGGCATTGGCAGAGCGTTTTGCTGATACCCCTGTTGTACCAGGTGTCAATACCTCGTTTATGGGTATGGCGGAAAAATGGGGTGTCTGGGATGAGCGCTGTACCGCCTGCGGCGACTGCAGGCTGGAGCATACCGGAGGCATCTGTCCCATTACGAGGTGTACCAAGGGCATTCTCAATGGGCCCTGTGCAGGAACAAAAAACGGAAAGTGCGAGGTCAGCAAGGAAATGGACTGTGCCTGGATTCTTATCTACAAAAGACTGGAGAAACTAGGGCAGCTGGAAAAAATGCGCCGCTACTATCCAGCGCGTAATTACAGCGCCATACCCCGTCCACACAGGATTACACTCAGAACAAATACAGGAGAGACAAATGGCTAATTCATTATTTGAAGAAAAGCTTTACTCAGGTAAATTCATAGTAACAACCGAGGTGGGGCCACCCAAGGGTGCCGATATATCCGAACTGGTTCATCATATTGATATACTCAAAGATCAGGTTGATGCCATTAATGTAACAGACCATCAGAGTTCTGTAATGCGTTATCCTTCCCTGGGCGGTTGTTTGCTGGTACAGGAACGCGGCGGCGAGCCAATTTTGCAGATGACCTGTCGTGACCGCAACCGCCTTGCGCTCCAGGCAGACCTGTTGTTTGCCTATTCGCGTGGTATCTATAATGTGCTTACACTTACCGGTGATTCCGTTGACGTGGGTGATCACAAAGAAGCAAAACCTGTATTTGACCTGGATTCCGTGCAGTTAATCAGGCTGATTAAGACTCTGGAAGCGGGCACGGATACTGCGGGCAACGCTCTCAAGGGTTCTGTCAGGTTCTGTATCGGCGCCTCCGTGCATCCGGAAGCGGATTTCATCCAGGCTCAACTGGTCAAGTTCGAAAAAAAAGTTGCCGCAGGCGCTCAGTTTTTCCAGACGCAGGGGATATTTGATCTGGCCAGCTTGAGGCGTTTCATGCAGTATGCCTCTCAGTTCAAGGTCATAATACTGGCTGGGATTATTGTACTGTCCTCTGCCAGGATGGCCAGGTACATGAATGAAAACGTTCCCGGAATAATTATTAAGCAATCGCTGATAGATGAATTAACTGGTGTCGAAAAGGGAAAGGGGTTGCAGAAGGGCATCGAAATTGCCGCCAGGTTTATCCGAAGCATCAAGGAGGAAAAAATATGTCATGGTGTTCATATTATGGCAGTAGGCAATGAAGCCATAGTGCCTCAAATTATTGAGGCTGCGGAGCTGGTCCGCAGTGCTGCTTGACGCTGAGAATAGCTCCAAGTCGAGGAGAAATGTAGGCGTAAACACGGAGGTGATTAATCATGGAAAATAGAAAAATTCTCATTATTGATGACGAACCTGAATTTGTTGAAGCTTGCCGCATGACATTTAAGGCAAAATCATTTCAAGTATTAACGGCTTCGAGTGCTATCGAGGGGCAGGAACTGGTTAAAAGTAACCCGGATATCATCGTTCTGGGCACGCTGGCTCCTGCAGGGCAGGCATTTACCCTGCACAAATGGTTAAAGGGGCATCCCCGCTACAAGGATATTCCCATGCTGGTCATCGATGCCAGTATCAGTGAGCGGGATATCCGGGGATGGCGCAGGTTTGAGGGGATACAGCTTGAGGCAGAAGGCTATATCAGCAAGCCTGTTGAACCGGCAGAGCTGATCCCCAGGATTTTGCTTAACCTGGAGGAGGTTGCAGGCCCCAGGAGGATAAAAGTTCTCATTGTTGATGATCATACTATGGTAAGACATGGCATCAGGGCATTGCTGTCCATGCAGAAGGATATGGAAGTTGTCGGCGAAGCCGTCAATGGCCTGGATGCAATGGAACAGGTAAAAAGATTATTGCCCACGGTGACCCTTATGGATATTGTCATGCCGGTAATGAGTGGTCTGGAAGCCACCAGACATTTAAGTGCCGAATGTCCGGAAACTAAAGTCCTCATCTTAACTCAGTATGACGATGAGGAAAACATGCTGATCGCAAAGCAAGCTGGTGCTCATGGTTTTATCCCCAAGCGAGCGGCAAGTTCAGAATTACTGGAGGGCATCAGGGCGGTCAATGCGGGAAAATACTTTAGTACAGCAGTAACCTAGACCAGGGGGGAATGCCGTCTCATTAACCTGAGGGAGGTGATATAGAATGAAAGGGATATGTGCCACTTGTAGTTATGCTCAGGGATTTACACTTGGTCCGGGTATTTCCGGTCCGGACGAGGGGGTAAAATGTGCCAACGCTGATCTGATAAAATTCCTTGATAGAATTCAGAAGAGCGATTCTTATTACCGTGAATTCAAAGATCGGGGATATATCAAAATCTTTCGCGTAGAAGCAGTATCTTCTGGAGAAGCGGAGCAGTGTAAATTTTGGACTGACAAGAAAATGTTATAACAAGATAGGGCAGTCAACGAAGCCTGCTTTCC
>CAZTHJ010000041.1:0-9517 GCA_964613565.1 uncultured Dehalococcoidales bacterium
ATAAAAAGCGTATCTACTGCGGGAATAACCGGCTTGTGTATGATTTCACTGACCTTGTGTACCCCCAGAGCGCAGGAGGTAACCAGGATACATGCGGCAAAATCGATGGCCTTGCGGTTTTCTGCCAGGGCAGCCTCTGTCATCTCATCGCAGGCTGTCGGTATTACCACCCAGCCAGTCACGGTCTTACCCATTTCCTGAAGCTTTTCCTTAAGCTGGATGACCTCGTCCCTGCCGCCGGTTTTTGTCATGGTGGTGCAGGTGCCGCAGCCGAGTATAAAAATAGTATCAAAATCCGCCACCAGGTCTTTGATTTCCTCCAGTTTTTTTTGCTTTGTTATTGATTTCATGGTATCACCTCATTTTTAAGGGATAAAGTCATTCTGTGTATATCAGGTTTCCAGGTCGCATCGCAGACAGCGCCTGGCCTCTATCTGTGCCTGCTCGGCAGAGTAGCCCAGCTCGATTTCTTTGAAGCTATTTTTTCTCTCCGCGGGAGCCAGCTCCGGGACTTTTTGCCTGGGCTGTTTTTCCCAGGACTCGTCTGTCTCATCTGTCCCTCTCTCCAGAATGACCTCGGATTTAGTATCATACATTTGAATCCTGGAGTCGTCGCCGCGGAGGAATTTATCCATGGCCAGCGCGCCTCGCCTGCCGGCAGCAATGGCTTCGATTACCATGCCCGGCCCGGAGGTAAAATCGCCGCCGGCAAAGATACCCGGTTTATTTGTGGATAGATTATTGCTATTGACCGCCAGTGTTTCCCACCTGGTCCTTTCCAGTTCACTGGCGGGAGGCAGGAATGACAGGTCAGGAGCCTGGCCAACGGCGGCAATTACGGTATCGGCTTCAACAAAGAATTCAGATCCCTCGATAGGCTTGGGCACACGTCGTCCTCTGGCATCACGCTCTCCCAGTTCAATCCTGACACACTGCAGGCCGGTAACCTTCCAGTCTTGATTTATGATCCTGGTGGGTGTGGTGAGGAAATTGATTTTTATACCTTCCGCCACTGTTTCATCATATTCAACTTCGGTCACGGGCATTTCTTCACGGGAGCGGCGATAGTAAATACTTACATCGCTGGCTCCCATCCGCATAGCTGTCCTGGCGGCATCCAGCGCCACATTGCCGCCGCCGATAATGGCCACACGTTTGCCGATTTTAACCTCTTTGCCGATCTTGGTATCCCTGAGGAACCTGAGTCCGTAGATAAATCCCTCAAGGTCCTCCAGCTCTCCCGGAATACCCAGCCGCTGACTGCTCTGTGCACCGGCGGCGATAAATACGGCAGAATACCCCTGTTTTTTCAGGTCATCAGCGGTAAAACGTGCATTGATTGGTGTGTTGTATCTGACTTCAACACCCCTCTTGACGATGTGGTCTATCTCCATCTGGATTATCTCTGATGGAAGTCTGAATTCAGGGATGGCCACAGCCAGCATGCCGCCGCCCACGGGCAGGGCTTCAAATACGGTAACGCCGTATCCCATTTGCGCTAGAAAATAGGCACAGCTCAGTCCGGAAGGGCCTGCGCCGACCACTGCCACTTTCTGAGTCTTGGTTCTCTTAAAAGGCTGTGGTTCGGGCAGTTCATGCAGATGGTCGAAATACCAGTCTGCGGCGAAGCGCTTAAGTGAACGAATAGACACTGGAAAGTCCAGTTCGCCGCGCCGGCACCTGTATTCACAGGGATGGCTGCAGATACGTCCGCAAATGGCGGGGAAAGGATTGCGTTCCCGTATGGTTTCCACTGATTCAAGAAATTCGCCACGGGCTATATGGGCGACATATTTAGGCACGTTGATGCCCACAGGGCAGGTATGCTGGCAGGGAGAGATCATAAGCGCGTCGCAGACCGCTGCCGGGCATTTTTTCTCCCTTATATGGGCCTCATACTCATCCATGAAATAATTCAGTGTCGTCATGATCGGGTTGGGGCATGTCTGGCCTAATCCGCACAGGGAGCAGCCCTTGATTGTGCTAGCTATTGATTTCAGATTATCCAGGTCCTGGTCCTTGCCCCTGCCCTGGGTAATACGGGTAAGGATTTCCAGCATTTGTTTTGTGCCCAGCCGGCAGGGAATACATTTCCCGCAGGACTCGGATTGGGTAAAGCTGAGGAAATAGCGAGCCACCTCCACCATGCAGGTAGTCTCATCAAGGACTACCATGCCGCCGGAGCCAATGATGGAACCCAGTTTGGAAAGGGTCTCATATTCAATGGGTGTGTCAAGATATTGTGCCGGGATGCAACCTCCTGACGGTCCACCGGTTTGTACGGCTTTGAAATTTCTGTCACGGGGAATGCCGCCACCGATATCGAAGATAACTGTTGACAGTTTTGTGCCCATGGGCACTTCCACCAGGCCGCTGTTGACCACTTTTCCTGAAAGCGCGAAGATGATGGTACCTTTGCTTTGCTCTGTGCCAATGGCACTATACCAGTCGGCCCCGCGGTCGATGATGACAGGAACCGAGGCCAGGCTCTTGACATTGTTGATGATGGTCGGTTTGCCGTCCAGGCCCGACTGTGCAGGGAAGGGGGGACGGGGACGCGGCATGCCGCGCCTGCTTTCGATCGATGCTATGAGAGCTGTTTCCTCGCCGCAGACAAAAGCGCCGGCTCCCTCTTTGATCTGAAGTTCGAAGTCAA
This sequence comes from uncultured Dehalococcoidales bacterium, assembly GCA_964613565.1. Taxonomy (GTDB): domain Bacteria; phylum Chloroflexota; class Dehalococcoidia; order GIF9; family UBA5629; genus CAZTHJ01. The sequence continues at coordinate 2,657 of CAZTHJ010000041.1, forward strand.
AACCTGAACCTAAAATATTTTTGCCCAGGAATCCCTTTTCCAGGGCTTGCTGAATTGCAAGTTGTGTTCTATTAACTGCAAGTGGATATTCAGCACGTACATATATAAAGCCTTTGCTAGCCCCCATGGCATAGCCGGCTATGGTGATACCTTCAACTACTGCATGCGGGTCGGCTTCCAGGATGGACCTGTCCATAAAAGCGCCGGGATCTCCTTCATCTGCATTGCAGATAACATATTTCTGTCCTCCCGGGGCATTGCGGCAAAATTCCCATTTCCTGCCGGTGGGGAAACCGGCTCCACCCCGACCACGCAGTCCGGATTTCTTCATTTCCTCGATGACGTCCTGCGGTGTCATCTGTGTCAAGGCCTTACTCAGGGCTTTGTAGCCGCCCTGCTCAATGTAATGCTCGATTTTTTCAGGATTGATATGGCCGCAGTTGCGCAGCACCACTCTCTGCTGTTTTTTGTAAAAATCTACGTCTGCATATTTTGAGATGACCCGTCCGCTTTTCGGTTCTCGGTAAAGCAACCGGTCTACCTGTTTGCCCTGCCGCAGTGAATCAATAATTTCAGGTGCATCTTCAGGTTGAACCCTGATGTAGAAGACGCCGTCTGGCTCGATAACGATACTGGGCCCCTGCTCGCACAGGCCGTGGCCATGGCAACCGCTGCTTTCAACCTCTACATTGTCAACCTTCTGTTTGATGACTTCATCTTTAAGCGCCCTATAAATCACGTCGGAACCCTGGGATAAGCAGGGAGTTTCCTGACAGACGAAAATCGTATATTTAATCATTATCTTTACTTGCTCTTCTTGCCGAAAATTCGTTCAAGTTTTTTCGGGTTCATATTACCGTGAACCTGATTTCCCACTGTAATATTGGGAGCCAGCGCGCATACACCGATACAGGCCACTGTTTCCAGCGTGTATTTGAGGTCTTCCGTGGTCTCACCTTCATCAATACCGAGCTGTCCCTTGACCAGCTTGAGTACTGTCTTGCCGCCGCGCACATGGCAGGCGGTACCACGGCAGACACGGACAACCTTTTCCCCCCTGGGTTCAGTATATAGCTGGGAATAAAATGTGATTACTCCCTGTACCTGTGAAGAGAACAGTCCAAGCTTATCCGCTATATAGGGAACAGATTCCTGCGGGATATAGCCGACGCTTTCCTGTATCTTTTGCAGCAAGGGGATGAGCGCCCATTTTTGCCCGCTGCAGCTGTCTGCCAGCTCATGTATTTTTTGCATATCGGCAGCAGAAATTATTCGGGCCTGATTCATTTCAATTATTCCCTCCAGCCTGAATGAGCAGCGGTGCGGTTTAACCTCGAAGCCTGTTTAGTGCGGGTGCCCGTGCCAAAGCCTGTCAGTTTTTTCTCGCTTCCGATTTCATCTATTGTACTGACTGGCAGCTTTGCTGTATCCGCCTGACCGGTCATGAAAGCATATTTCCCTGTAAAGAGTCCCTCTATGTATTGATGTCTGGCGGGTTGCGTGTCCAGGCTTTTAGCCGCGGTACGGGATAAATTTGAATAACCCCTATATATGGGCACCAGATCTTCTATCTCCCTGCGGATATCATGCAGCGAATTAAAATCCAGGGCAAGGCTCATTTGCTGCGACATTCTAACCATGATCTCCCAGTCCGGCAGGCATCCCGGCACTGGCTGGATGACGGGATGGAATTTTTGTACACGGCCTTCAAAATTGGTAAAGGTGCCCTCCCGTTCCAGTGTGGAGCAGGCAGGCAGTACCACATCGGCCAGTCTTGCTGTACCTGAAAGAAAGATATCCTGTACTACGAGAAATTCAACTTTATTGAAGGCATCCTGGATCATGGTAGAATGGGGCATCCAGCCGACCGGATTTTCCCCCACTATGTACAGGCCTTTGATGATGGATCCTGTATTCCTGAAGATGTCCAGGACATTCAGGCCTGATTTTCCGGAGATATTAATACTTGGGTGCTCCTCGAATGATTTACGTACATGCAGATCGGAAATATCCATATAGCAGGGTAGATAGCCAGTTAGGTTTCCCATGTCCCACGAGCCCAGTGTATTGCTGTCCCGCAGTACCGGTATGAAACCTCCTCTGCCTTTTTGCAGGTTTCCTGTAAGCACGAGCAGGTTGATTAGTGCCTGTCCAGCAGCATCTGGTGAGCTTGAAAGGGCATCATCGCCAAACAGCGTTTTTGGATTTCTGGCAGAGGCAAAAAAGCTGGCTGCCCTGACCAGGTCGTCTCCGGGAATGCCTGTGACAGCCTCTATCCTCTCTGGCAGATGACCGTGCAGAGTAACCTGAAATTCATCGAAGTTTTTTACTTTATGAACAATATAATCGGCATCGTACAGGCTCTGGTCAACTATCACCCTGGATAGGCAATTAAGCAGCGCCGTTTCAGTTCCCGGAAGAGGTTTTAATCGCAGGCTTGCCAGATAATCGAGATGATTCTCCCCGGCATCAATCAGAATCAATTTTGCCCCGTGATATTTTACCGCTCTCTTTACGGCATAGCTTAATATAGGGGCCGCAATTTCGAGGTCGCTGCCTGCAATCATAATGAGGTCGGCGTTAACCAGTTCGCTGATCTTATGCGTTGCACCAAACAAACCTGTATTAACTGAGGGCAGTAAAAAATTACTCGTACTGTAGAGGCTGCTGCTGTTATCAATATTGCTGGTGCCCAGTACACACCAGGCAAATTTCTGCAGGACATAGTTATCTTCGTTGGGGCATTTGGGCGATCCCAGAACAGCAAGGCTCTTGCTGCCATAAATTTCCATAAATTTTTTAAAGCCCTGAGTTGCTGCCTGAAGGGCCTGTTCCCATGTTGCCGGTTCGAGGTTGCCATTCACTTTTACCAGAGGCTGGGTTAACCTCTGGGGACTGCTGACAAAGTCCAGAGCGTAGCAGCCCAGCAGACATGCTGTTCCGTTATTCACAGCCATTTCATTCCCTGGCTTGGACCTGATGATGTGGTTATCCTTGACATCTACTGACAGGCTGCAGCCGCAGGCGCAGTAGGGGCAGACAGTATCTTTGGTTAGGCTGGTTGTTCCCCTGAAGATACCCTCCTTTTCAGCCAGAGCTCCTGTGGGGCAAATGGCTACGCAGGTGCCACAAAATGTGCATTCGGACTCTTCCAGCGGGCCTCCACTGAATGTAGCTGGCCTGGCGATGAAGCCTCTTTCAAAGTAGTCAATTGCTCCTTCGACCACGAGTTCCTGGCAGGCGCGGATGCATTTACTGCATAAAATACACTTGGTTAGGTCCCTTTCCAGGAAAGGGTTCAGATCTACAATGGGATAAGCCTGTGGAATCCTGTACAGCTCGTTTAGGCCTATGCCGAGGTCAGCCGCTATCTGGCGCAGCTGGCACCTGTTGCCCTTGTCGCAGACCATGCAGGTATCAGGATGGCTGGCCAGTATCAACTGAACTATATTTTTACGGTGCTCCATGACTGCAGGGGATTTGGTATTGATGACCATGCCTGATGCAATAGGAGTAACGCAGGAAGCCAGCAATGCACCATTGCGTTCATCTTCAACTATGCAGATTCGGCAGGCGCCCACGGGGGTCAGGTGAGGATCGCTGCAGAGTGTGGGGATATACACGCCCGATTCTCTGGCAAGTTCCAGGATATTCATACCCGGCATACCGCTGACCTCAAGCCCATCAAGAGTAATCGTGATTATTTCTGTATTACCCATGTTCGAACCCCAAAACTGGATGTAATATGACGGAAGACTTACTTACTTAGAGATATATAGAATTTACTGGAGCAACGGAAATTTATCATTTCCTGACATATTTCTCTACGAGGGTTAATAATACATCAGGTTCGATTGGTTTTTCAACATAATCTTCAGCTTCCAGCGAATACCCCGAACCTACCGGTATAGCAGTATTGCCGTGCTGGGTAGAATAGCTGGTCAGCATTATGAGGGGTATTTTTTTCAGTTCAGCATCTTTTTTAAACTGTTCCGCGGCGGTAAATCCGTCTTTCATAGGCATGATAATATCCAGAATAATAAGGTCGGGATTTTCCTCTCTGGCTTTTTGCAGGCCCTGATTGCCGTCATAGGCTACTACTACTTCATAAAGCTTGCTCTCCAGCACCGTTCTGGTTGACTCCACGAAATCAACATCATCATCCACCAGCAGTATTTTTACCTTTTTCATCGTCATGCTTTTCCTCCCTTTAATATTTACATTCATCTACCGGACAGCAGTTTATTAACCCTTTTCAGCAATATGTCCGGGGAAAATGGTTTCTCTAAATAGTCGTCTGCACTCAACTCCTTTCCCGTTTCCAGTTCGTACCTTCTGCGGCTGGCATCTTCCCGTACAGAGGTAAGAATCAGCACGGGAATATTTTTGTACTTCGACCACTTCGCTTCTTTAAGTGTCTTGAACATGGTAAAGCCGTCCATTTTGGGCATGAGCAGGTCCATGATAATCAGGTCAGGTTTGCCGCTTTCAAGCCCCCCCAAACCTTCAATGCCGTTTTTTGCCCTGATCGTCTCAAAACCCCTGGCCTCCAGTATCATGGTTATGGCTTCCAGGATATCGGGATCATCGTCAACTACAAGTATTTTCTGTGACATGGCTTTTCCAAACCTCTATTTCTTTCTCATATCGTTTTACATATTGCATATACTTACCTGGTTTCATTATACTACAGGCAACTTGAGGGTAAATCTGGTGCCGCAACCGCTCAGGGTGCAGGGGGATTCCACCTGTATATTACCTCCATGTGCTTCTACCAGCCTTTTTACGATAGATAGGCCCAGCCCCGTGCCCTTGGCCTCAACATTGCTGCCGCGGAAAAAGTCCTGGAATACCCGGGACATTTCCTCTTGGGGTATTCCAACACCTGTATCTGTGACCTCAATATTAATGAACCTGTCCCTGGAAAAGCAGTGCACCTTGATTGAACCCTGCCCGGTATAACGGATGGCATTATCCAGCAGATTTGTCATCACCTGTTTAAGCCTGGAATCGGCGCCCTTGATATCGGGCAGGTTTTCCTCCAGATCGAGCTCTATTTTGAGGCCTTTTTCTTCTGCCAGGTTACGAAGATCCTCTACGGTACTGATGATGATTGGCGTCATACAGACTTCCTTCATTTCCTGCACTATCTGCCCGGTCTCGATTCTGGGTATGTCCAGGAGATTGCTGATCAGGTTTAAAAGCTCCTTAATCCGGAAGCTGCTTCTCTCAATCATGCCTTTCTGTTTATTATTAAGATCACCGGAATAACCGCCCAGCATAACCCATAAATATCCCTGAATGGCAGTCAGAGGAGCCTTTAAGTCATGGGCGGCTATGCCCAGGAAATAAAGAAAACGACGTTTTTCCTCTTCCAGTTTGTCTATTTCACGTGAGGCGCGGTTGAGCTCATAGGTTTTTTGCTCCAGGAACCAGTTTTGTAACTGCACCACCTGGCGTTGCCTTTTTCTCAATTCTCCCGAGATTGCTGTGAGCATATAGGTAAAACCGTAGATCAATGTGGTCAGAACAGCCATTACGGCGGTGATATAGCTTATTTCCTGATATAGCGAGGGTGAGGCAAAACCCTGCAAATTGACATGCGGCAGTATAGCGAAGTATTCCAGACCAACCAGAGAGCCGACGATGACTATGGCTGTGGTGCTCAGCAGAAAGGCCATTCTGTAATGTAATACAGAGCTGGCGGATATTACATGTGCGACAAAGTAAAAGATAAACGGGTTCTCAATTCCGCCAGTAAAATGCAGAATGCCGGTCAATGAAATCAGGTCAAGGAAAAAATGAATATTGCCGATATGCCTGGTTTTCTGCACTATGGATTTTTGATTTGATGCGGTCAGGCTGCGTACCTGGAAGAATAGGATTATATTATATACAGCTATAATGCCGCAGATAATATATACAGGAAGAGTAGGGAAACCTATATGGAATACACGCGAAGCAATCAGGGTGGCAATAAAGGTGCCTACGACAACACACCACCTTATGTTGACGAATATTCTGATCCTGGTAAGAAGTGCTACTTCTTCAGGCGAATATCCGTGCTGCCCATCCTGCTCCATGCTTGCGTTTTTCCTCCTGCCCGGGGCATATTCCTTGATCCTGTCGCCAGTCTACGTGCATATTTCCTGCATCTTCCAAGTTCCAAGCTGTCTGCTATGCCTGAGAAAAAAGTAAAATAATATACAGGCCGGAACGGTATACAATATCAACTGAGAAGCCTAATTAAAAGGTTATACGATACGAGCAAAGATTGCAACAGGTAATAAGCGAATATTTAACACTAATTTAGGAGACTGTTTATCTGCGCGAAATAAAGCGAAGGGCTTTGACTATGAGCTCGATGGGGAAAGTGATGATATCACCCAGTTTATCCAGCCCTGTCTCGATGCCGCCGGCCACTTTGTCCACACCTTGCTGCACTGAGGCTGCCCCGTCAGGCACCTCTTTAACTGGTATGGCTTTCCATCGTTTCTCTTGATTCTGCGATGGCTCCTTGGCATCTATTTCAGCGATAGTGGAAATTAATTCAACCGGAGTTTTTTCCAGTTTTTGACCTGCGGATTCTATATATTCGTGCGCCATCACTGTAGAATTGATGACTGCGCTGAGCAGTGCCCTGCTCCTGTCACTGCGGACTCCGCCCATTTCACCATATTTTTCAGATGCCTCCGCTGCCTTGATACAGTTGATGATAGCGGTTTCAAGCTCCTTCTGTATGCTGGCCAGCAGTTTATCTCTGGGATCGGGCATTTTCTTCAGTGTATTGAGTACCATGCGCAGCGTGAGGTTGCTTTCTACCAGCGCATAGGGACTAACCGGCAGTTCCCCATAATTTAA
>CAZTHJ010000042.1:0-9332 GCA_964613565.1 uncultured Dehalococcoidales bacterium
AGCGAGTGGATGCCGTGGTGGAGGCACTGCGGCTGGTGCATGAGCGCAGGCCGGATATACTCATAGACGGCGAGCTGCAGCTGGATTCAGCCCTGATACCGGAGGTGGCAGCCAAAAAGCTTAAGGGGGACAGCCCTGTGGCCGGCAAGGCTAATATCCTTATTTTCCCCAACCTGGATGCGGGCAATATAGGGGTGAAAATTTTCGCAACTTTCGCCAGCGGCGGACCTGCTGCCGGGCCCCTCCTGCAAGGCTTTGCCAAGCCGGTCTGCGACCTCTCACGAGGTGTGCCCGTCATAAACATCGTAGGCGCCGCCACCGCGGTAATTGTCTTAGCGCAGGCACAAAAGAAATAAGGATCAATCATGGATAAAACATACAGGATTTTTGTGATCAATTCCGGCTCCACATCAATGAAGGCAGCCCTTTTTGAAAACAATAAGGAGGTCTTTTCCCTGAAAACCACTCATGACATGGCAAAACTCAAGACCTTCAACAACATGAGCGAAGCGCTGGGATATTTCAGGGAAGCCCTCCTGGATGAGATATCCAAGAATAATATTTCACTTGAGGGGATGGACGCTTTTATCGGACGGGGCCTGGGCCTGGTCAGCTGTGAAGGCGGAACATATATCATCAACGAGACCATGCTAAACGATGTCAGGAGCCATCCCGAAATAAACCCTCTCCTGGTCGCGACCCAGCTGGCTCATGAGTTCGCCGCCACGTATGGAGGCGCAGCCCTGGTTGTCGATCCTGAGGACACCGATGATCTTGAGCTTGTGGCACGGGTCACAGGAGTGGCAGATATCGCCCGTGAGGGCAAAGACCACCCGCTGAATCAGAAAGCGGCGGCCAGACGCTATGCCGCCGATACCGGCAGAAGGTATGAGGACATGAGCCTGGTTGTAGCCCATATGGGGGGCGGCATATCCGTAGCAGCCCACAAGAACGGCCGCATCATCGATACCTCCGATGCCGTCCAAGGCGACGGACCTATGGCACCCAACCGCTCAGGCGCCCTGCCGGCCACTCCCTTAATTACCCTGTGTTACTCTGGCAAGTATTCAGAGAGGGAATTGAATGACCTTGTATTCGGGAAGGGAGGATTCCTGAACCATCTGGGTACTGACGATTTACGCAAGGTAGTGGAGCGCATTAAAAACGGCGACGCCTACGCCAAGCTCATCTTCAACGCCATGGCCTACCAGATCGGCAAGACCATCGGCGCATACGCAACGGTTCTCAAAGGCAAGGTGGATGCCATACTCCTGACCGGCGGCATGGCAAATGATGCCGAGCTGGTACAGCAGGTACGGGAGATGGTGCAGTTCATCGCCCCTGTCGTGGTCTATGCGGGCGAGTTCGAACTGGAAGCCATGGCCGCAGGGGCGCTGCGGGTACTTAGAGGTGAGGAGCAGACCAAGGCTTATACCGGGGTGCCCGTGTGGAATGGTTTTAAGCGATAATTAAGCTGTAGTTAACGGGAACAGGGTTGAGGAATCCCATTCCTATGGAAATATAAAACAGATAGAGGAGAAAGACCATGCCTGAAATGATAAGGAAAAAAGTAATCATCGGCGATACGGAGATGGAGCTTGCCTTCAGAGAAACAAGGAGACCGGCGCCCGTGGAAGGCATACGGCACACCAGGGAATCGGCGGACGGGATGGATGAAAAAAACCTGGACGGGGCAGGATTCGGGTTTTGCCCTCCTTTTAACCCACGGACATATATAGCGGAGCCGGGCATTCTCTGTGAGCAGGATGTAGCAGTAAAACTGCGTGACGGTGTTACCATCTATGCCGATATCTATCGTCCAGTGGACAAGGTGAACATTCCCGCCCTGATTTCCTGGAGCAGCTTTGGCAAGCGCCCCGGCGACGGTTTTGACGAATGGCAGGTAATCGGCGTTCCGCCGGGAACAATCTCCCGTATGGCCAAATTCGAATCGCCCGACCCCGGCTACTGGTGCCGCCAGGGCTATGCCGTTGCCAACGTCGACCCCCGGGGCGTCGGCCATTCGGAGGGCGATGTGATGCCCATGGGCACGCAGGATGGACGGGATGCCTATGATTTTATCGAATGGCTGGCTACCCAGCTCTGGTGCAGCGGCAAGATAGCCATGAGCGGTAATTCGGGCGTAGCCATGTCTCAGTGGCGCGCAGCAGCCGAGCAGCCGCCGCACCTGGTTTGCATTGCCCCCTGGGAAGGAACCGGAGACATGTACCGGGAATCGATTTTCGAGGGAGGCATCCCTGCTTTAGGCTTTATCAAGTTCATGGGAGGCGGCACGGTAGGACTGGGATACTCAGAAGATGTTTATACCAATGGCCTGGAGCACCCCTTTATGGATGCCTACTGGGAGGATAAAATCCCGAAGTGGGAAAAGATCAGGATCCCTGTTTATACCACGTTATGCTGGAACCATTTTCACCTGCACGGTTCTCTGGAGGGCTTCAGGCGCATCCGTTCCACCAAAAAATGGATCCGCGCCCACAGGGAGTTCGAATGGCCTGATACATATTGCGTCTTCGGACTGGAAGACCTGAGACGGTTCTTTGACCGCTATCTCAAGGACATCCGCAATGGATGGGAACTCACTCCCCGGGTCCGCCTGGAGGTTATGGACGCCTATGACTTCAACTATCAGGTTAATCGTCCGGAGAAGGAGTTCCCTCTTGCCAGGACTCAGTATAAAAAACTCTATCTAGATGCCTCGAAAGGCGCCCTGTCTTATGAACCGGTTTCCGGGGAAGCGAAAGCCAGCTATGAATCTGAAAAAGGTCTTTCTACCTTTGCCATCAAATTTGAGGAAACTACGGAGATTACCGGCTATATGAAGCTCAGGCTATGGGTTGAGGCAGACGGTCATGACGATATAGACCTCTTTATCACCGTACGCAAGCTCGATGAGGCAGGGAATTTTATACCTGTTAACGTTCTGGGAGAGCCCCATCCGGGAGCATGGGGTAAGATGAGGGTCTCCCGCAGGGAGCTGGATGAGAAGCTTTCCACCGATTTCCAGCCTGTACAGGCACATAAAAGGGACCTTAAATTGAAAACCGGCGAGATCGTACCGGTCGACATCGAGGTCTGGCCTCACAGCAGAATCTGGCACAAAGGACAGCAGCTGGAGGTTGTCGTATCAGGCCACTACATTCGCGAGGGCTGGTTCGAACCCCTTTCATGGTCGCTGATCAACAAAGGAAACCATGTAATCCACACCGGGGGCAAGTATGATTCTTTCCTTCAGATACCGGTAGTGCCGCCCAAATATATCGCGGGTGATTACGTCTACCGCTAAGTGTTTAATGTAGATTCCATAACCCGGGCGTCCGTGGCATCCCATACGCAGGCGTCCGGGATGCACTTCTATTTTAGCCTGTAGTGAACCGTCCACTGCGTCCGGTTTAGCAAACTAATATTGCCCAACAAACGAGCCCAGCCAAGTTTTTTATGGCCTGATTCAAAATATGACCATTCATCCAAGAACTCGATACCCGGAGCCCAGGATTCCATCTCCCTGCCGTTTTTTAGACCGAAGCTAAACGTAACACCTTTTCCCAGATGGAACTCCTTCTGCATTTTAAATTCTAACAACATTTTCCAGGGCTTTTGAAGCCAGAAATCATTAAATACCTCACAGACAAGTTCTGAGCCGGGAAATCGATTTTGAAGCTCCAGAACCAGAGCTTTGACATCATCCCTGTCCAGGTACATAAAGACACCTTCGGCCAAGAAGATATAGGGGCCTACGGTATGATCAAGAACCTCATTCATCCATACATGCTCCAGTGCAGATGCAGCCAGCATATGATAACGTTCAGTCTCCCAGCACACCTTTCTCTTGATTTCAATAACACGGGGCAAATCCAGATCATAGAAGCGTGCCTTCCCGTTATCAATACGCCAGAAGCGCGTATCCAGGCCGCAACCGATGTTAACCACTGTACCACCGGGATATCGCTTCATAAAATCTTTCACATATTCATCATACTTTTTAGCTCTAAGGGCAATATGTACGCTCAGGTCCTTGTTTATTTCCCCCTTTGCCAGCGTCCTGAAGTAACTCTCTTTGGATTTAAGCAACTCCCGATTCAGGACTGAAGCAATTTCTTCGGCTTTGGGATCATGAATAATGGGGTTTTCGGTCCGGCTTTCACGGGCCAGTGCATAAAAGGTCAATAGTAATGATATGGAAACATCACCGAGTTCTATGCCCAGTATTTGAAGTTTTTTCATATTCGCCTTGAATTCTGCATTAAAATATAGCCTCCTGAAGTCTGGCATACCCAGCCAGGATTTCAGAAGGGATTATATTAGTTTAATCTAAACTTGTATATTCAGATTTCTTTTAGCTCAGAGCTGCACCCAAGAAGTACGGCCAGATCACGATACCCACGATGATCTGCCACCAGATCAGATTGGTAAAGCCAATGGTGAATAACCAGCCGATAAACCAGATGGTGCCGGCCAGGCTGGATGCCGTGTGATGCTTCCATTTTCTCTGATCGTCTGACATTTTTCTATTCTCCTTTTCATTTTATTAGATTGACTATTTATTGCTATTCTGCATAGACTCTGACAGTCTCATAGTCCGTATCCACATGTACCTCGCTGTCATGCAGGGCGGCTACCAATTCCTCCAGGTCCTCTTCCTTTAGCTTGCGGATATCAAAGTTCAAACCCTTCTCTTTAAAGGCCTTGTCTACATGATCAGCAGCATCTGATGGTATAAGGGTAGCCAACTTGATACCGGCGCGGATGAGTCCGAAGGGTACCCTTACATTGACTTTATGATATTCATGATGCTCATGTCCCCTGGACACACCAGGTTTGGGCTCAACGATGACATGCATATAGCGGGGAGCTCCTTTGGGGCTGTTATTAGCCCCCTCTTTTTCTCCGTTAGATCCTACAATATCCAGCAGTCTCTGTGCCTCATCAACCTTAATTTTCCCATCCGCCAGCATCTGCAAGATTTTTTTCTGATTTTCACTCATTATGATTTCCTCCACTTAATGAACAGCTATATATATTTTTTGTTTGCCCTCTTCCACATCAACTTTCAGCCCCGGCAAGGCATGCATGGTCTTAAAAAATACAGGTACGCCGAACACCAGCCAGCGCCACCATCCCATATCCCACGTAAAAATAAGCGACACTAGCAGGAAGGGTAAAGCAATGAGAAATAGAGCTAGCAAGAATACCATGGCAATGGGTACAAGTATAAAAAGCGGAATCCACAGTCCGAATCCCCTGCCGTGTTGATCTGCATTGGAGCGGAACCTCAGAGAAATCAGCATGGGCGGACACCTCATTTGGATAACCTCTCAATGGCTTCCTCAGCCGTTATTTCGCCGCGCTCCAGCGCATCCACTACATCCTGGCGATGCGAGGTTGTAACCATTTCCACAAACTGGAGCTGCCCTGCGATGCGGGCCAAGCGATTTTTAATGGTCGGATAACTGACCCCGAAGATACGCTCCATTTCCTTGATCACCCCTTCCGTCTTGACGAAGGCCATGATAAATACCTGGTCATCTGCAGAAAGACGGGCCAGCACCGGCAGCTCAAATGCGCCTTCAATAACAATACCGCTTTCAGGATTACGCACCCGCTCCACCACCAGCGCACTGCCCTGCGTCAGCCGGGTAAGTTCCTGCCAGTCCTTTGTTTTCAATATACCTCACCCCCATAATTAAGTTTTATCACTTTTATTAACTATTTATTAATTTTATTAATTATTTTATATATATTTATTAATATTGTCAAGTATAACCTTTGTTTCAGGCAAGAGCAAATAAAATGAGAATACTGAGAAACTCAGATTCAACCCCCTGTATCCCCCAGTCTTGGGGGAGATGGGAAACTGGGGGACGCCCCCAGACCCTCATCAGGAAGGTTCCTGCACCTCTTTTTAAGCAATCTCAAATTATATTCCCGCCATATTGGATATTATTGAAATGGATCAGGTAATCAGGTACACTGCTTTTAAATTTTTTTGAAATACAGTGGCGCATGTTTATTCCGAAACAGTTCACACTATAACAAACTTTAATGAAAGACGAGGTATTCAATGTCCGATACACAGCAGTATTCCACCAAAATATGTACTTTCGGCGGAGAACAGTTCGAGCTGGCATTTCGCAAAGCAGTGCCCATAGACGATCCCGCCAGTGGCTACGATGGTTTTACACCGGGCAAGACCAGCGCTAACGGCATCATCTACGATCGTGATGTGGCTGTTAAGATGCGGGACGGCATTACTATCTATATTGATATCTACCGTCCCGAAGGTACTGCCAGTGTGCCTGCTGTTGTCGCCTGGAGCCCCTATGGCAAACGTCAGGGATATATGGGGCGCATTGTGCCAGGAGTACCAACCGGAACAGTATCTCCCATGGCCAAGTTTGAGGGTCCTGATCCTGCCTACTGGTGCCATCACGGATATGCCGTGATCAATCCGGATATCCGCGGCGCATTCAAGTCAGAGGGCGACCTGTCCGCTTTTTGCAGCGGCGAAGGCAGGGACTGCTATGACCTTATAGAATGGTTGGCAGGCTGCGACTGGTGCAACGGCAAGGTGGCCATGTCCGGCAACTCCTGGCTGGCGATTGCACAGTGGTTTGCCGCCGCAGAGAGACCGCCTCACCTTGCCGCTATCGCCCCCTGGGAGGGCTTTGACGATTTCTACCGCGACAGCCTTTTCCCAGGCGGCATACCGGAGGTAGGGTTTGTGGGCAGGGGCGCTACACGAAACTGCAGCAGCGGCCAGGTAGAGCATGTGCCTTATATGATGCAGAGATACCCCATGATAAATGCCTACTGGGAAGACAGGGCTGCCAAAATCGAGAATATCGAGGTGCCTGCATATGTTGTTGCCAGCTATACATCCATTCATTCTCGCGGCACTTTCGATGCCTACCGCCGCCTGCCCTCGAGCAATAAATGGCTGCGCGTTCACAATACACAGGAGTGGCCTGATTATTACCGGCCGGAAAACCTGGAGGATCTGAGGCGCTTTTTCGACCGCTATTTGAAAGAGATACATAACGGCTGGGAGCTGACACCACGCGTACGCATCTCGGTGCTGGACCCGGGCGGCAAAGACCAGGTAAACCGCCCCGAAGAGGATTTTCCTCTACCGCAGACCCGTTATGAGAAGCTTTTCCTGGATGCCAGATCAGGAAAGCTGATGCCCAACCCTGTAAAAAAGGAATCCTCTATTAGCTATATATCGGATGACGGCAAGGGTCAGGCAACATTCACAATGCAGTTCAAAGAGGACAGCGAAATCACCGGCTATATTAATCTGCGTTTATGGGTGGAGGCCGCTGCGGCCAATGATATGGATATTTTTGTCTTTATTCAGAAACTGGACCAGCAAGGCAATTTCCTGGCTTCCCTGGTGCTGGGACAGCCGTTCCCCGGCGCGCCCGGCTACCTCAGAGTGTCACACCGTGAAATCAACCCTGCACGCTCCACTCCCTTCCTGCCGTTCCTCACACACCGGCAGGAACAACTACTCAGCCCCAAAGAAATCGTAGCGGTCGAGATCAGCATCTGCCCCATGGGCATGCTGTGGCATGCAGGGCAGCAACTGCGCATCGTAATACAGGGCTTTGGCAAATCATGGATGGATACACTGCACCCGGGCCAGCCTATTTTCAAATATGACCTGCGCAACCAGGGCGAGCACATAATTCATACGGGCGGCAAGTATGATTCATATTTGCTGGTGCCAATAATCTCACGCTGAGCGAAGGGATAATCCAGGGGATAACGGGATATTCTGACGCTAAGGGAGATGCCTGCTATGTAATATTTTGCCCGCAGGCTTTTGTATGTTACAATTAACTACGGTTCAAGTTCAGGTTATTACTACTTTCTCTAAATCCTTCCAGATTTGCTTTAGTACCGGATCACCGAACTCCAACTCGATTTCATAATTAAGGGGTCGCCATATGGATTTCAAGGATAAAGCTATCACGTGTTCCGCATGTGGAACTACATTTACTTACAGCGCTGAGAAACAGGAGTTTCACCACTCCTGGGGGCTGATGGCTCAACCCAGGTATTGCCCATTGTGCACAGAGTCGCGTAAGTCAGATTTGAATATAAGCAGCATTTTAAACAGCAGCCCCCGCCGCCATCTTTTCAGAGCAAGATGTGCCAGTTGCGGCAAGAATACTGAATTACCTTTTCAGCCACGGGCGGGGAGACGGGTATATTGCAGCGACTGCTACCGCAAAGTCAGGGTCTGAAGACAGGGGCCGGTGCTATCTCCAATCTATGTGCGGCTGCCGGCGCAGCGGCAGACGGTAATATCCGACACGGGGATATCCCATCAGCATACAGGCATATAACTTATTGCCCGCAGGCAACCTCAGGCATTGCTGCATGGGAGCAAAGGAGCCGGCCATAAAAGACATGAAGCCGCACCAGCAGCAGCCCAAACCCATAACTTCTGCCGCCAGATTAAAATAAGACAGAGCAATACTGCCTTCCATTATGCCGAGCGGATTATTTTTATCTCCATGAACTATCACTATTACAGGTGCATGACGGAAGAGTTCATCATGGCCATTCTCCTCATGCTGCAGGATTCTTGCATAATTGATTGGAGCCGCCGATTTCTGCGGCTTACTGATATTCCAGCGCAGCCACTCGATACCGGCATTCCTGATGCGCTCCAGCTCTTCCCTGCTGTCTATAACCAGCCATTCCAAGCTTTGATTATTATGCCCGGTAGGAGCATACCTCATCATCCCAATGAGCCGGGCTAATAGATCGCGGGGCACCTTTTTCTTCTTATAGACTCTTACGGAGCGCCTCCTCTGTAGCAGAGATTGACACTGCTCTGCAGTGATAGCGGGTACTTTTAGCAGGGATGCGCATTGCTCCAAAGGTATTTCCCGATGTATCAGGCTGCCTGTGGGACAGGCGATAACACAGTGACTGCAGCGCAGACATTCCGCCTCCGCATCAGGGCCGGGCATGGGGAAATCGTTTTTTGTGAAATGAATCACGCCGGGCCCGCAGACCAGGGCACAAATCCCGCACTGGCTGCAGGTATCCCTGTTGATCTGAATAATATCCGTCATTTATTTAATGAGAGCGCTGAAAAACTCAGATTCAACCCCCTTCATCCCCCAGTCTTGGGGGAAACTGGAAGCTGGGGGACACCCCCCCCCAGACCCTCGGCAGGAAGGTTCCTGCACCTCTTTTTCAGCAGTCTTTAATATATGTCACTACTTCTTTATTGCGTGGTGGCAGTGCCGGCTTATCCTGCTTGTATCCCAGGGTTACGGCACAGACAAACTTGT
>CAZTHJ010000043.1:0-9177 GCA_964613565.1 uncultured Dehalococcoidales bacterium
GGTGTGAGCGCCGGCCCGGAGCTGCCCCGGAGCCGGCGGCGCCGCCTGCGCCGGATAGTAATTGAGGCGCATCGTCCCGATCGAGCGATCGACCTTGTCGTCGAAGAAGTGCTCGGAAGCGAGCAGAACCTCTGGCAGGCCCAGCAGCCGATACATGGCGCGTTATCTTGAAGTCCTGTGCACGTATGATCTCCATCGGTATGCCCAATTCCTCCGCTCCCATGGCTGCTTCCTTGAGCAGGATTTCGCAGTTGCCGTTCTTCAGCCCGGTGGAAAGGCCGATGATTTTTTTCATAAAAAGTCCTCCTTAGTACTTGAAACCTTTATCGTAATGATACAAGACGGAAACGCAGGCGAGGGAAATCCCGGCGATGCTAAACCGCTACATATTATATGACCATAAGATATGCTAAAACAACCGCAGGACGATTTCTTTACAGTGCACAAGCATACTTGGGACTATACCAGCGGCATGTCATAGATGCGCCATCTCTTGTAATAGCGTCCGCCGAATGTCCTCACGATCTCCAGTATAGCCTCGTTGTCTTCCAGTATCAGGGAACCATCACACTGCTGATAGTGCCGCTCCATGAAATAGTCCAGTACCTCCTTAAAAAGGATGGCAGGTATGCCTGTCTGGCGGTACTCCGGCTTAACGCCGAAGAACCAGCCGCGCGCCCGGGGTATATGTTTGCGCATGGCCAATAGCCTGAGTATACGCACAAGGTCTGAATCTCCATACCATCTCCAGCGCGGGCGCAGTGCCCAGTTAGGATCTGGTATCATGCCCAGCACCGCTGCCGGCTTGCCCTCTATAAAACCTAGACGTACCAGCCCGGGGTCCAGAATGAAGCGCAGTGAATCTGCAATGGCATCCCCCTCCTCTTCCGTGATGGGCAGGAAGCCCCAGTTCTGTGCCCAGGCCTGGTTATAAATATCCACAATCACACGCACGTCCTCCACCAGCCTTTTCGCATCAAGCCTGCGGGTTTCCAGTTTGACCATCTGGGCGGCCTTGCGCCCCAGCTTTTCCAGAAACTGCAGGTCCAGGTTTTGCGCCTCGATGAGGTAGGCAAAATAGTCCTTGGCCTTATTCATACCGTAACGCTCGATAAACTGGCTATAAAAAGGCGGGTTATGCGTTAACTCGGCGGTAGGAGGATATTCAAAGCCGTCGACAAGTATGCCCTGTCGCTCATGTGTGGCATTGGAGTATTCACCCGGCCCGCGCATGGTCGTCATACCTCTGGCAGATATCCACTGCCTGGCACGGTCCAGCAGCAAAGCGGCTACATCGTAGTCCTCGATGACCTCGAAGAAGCCGAAAAAACCCATCTGCGTATGATGATATTCGTTATAACGCCGGTTGACGGCTGCCGAGATGCGCCCTACAGGTTTGTTGCCGGCATAGGCCATGAAATGCGTGACCTCGGCATCCCTGTGATAGGGATGTTCGGCCGTGAGCAGGCCTTTGGCTCCCAACAGCTTTGACCCCAGCAGGTCCAGTTTAAGCGGCGGCGTCCAGCAGGGATCATTTTTGTAGAGGCTCCAGGGGAATTTGACAAATTCCTTCAGCCCGGAATCGCCCAGCGCAAGCTCTTTAACAACTACTTCTGTAATAAACTGTCTCCTGCGGAAGGAATAATGGCATTATATGTGCTCCAAATAAGCGTGTCAATGATACCGCCTTTGCTTTTATTTAAATTGACAGTGTCGTAGAATCTCGAGGCATCGAGACCTTGCCCCACCCTACGCGCTGTACTATAATGCGCCTAAAACCCGCGGAGGCTGCTTATGAACGAGGCTGAGATCAATGCACTGATCGAGACTTTTACCTGCGATAATGTGATACACTGCCAGAAAGCCAGGCGTACGCTGGTGGAGATGGGACTCGAGGCTGTGCCCTACCTGCTCAAGGAGATGGGCAATAAAAAGCACTGGGTACGCTGGGAAGCCACCAAGGCTCTCTCCGAGATAGGAGATGCTGCAGCAACCGAGGGTCTGATCATAGCGCTGGAGGATAGGGAGTTCGATGTCAGATGGCTGGCAGCCGAGGGGCTGATAAATATCGGCAGGCCCGCTGTAATACCCATGCTGCAGGCACTGTTGAAAAATCCCAAGTCTGCCTGGCTTCAGGAAGGCGTGCACCATGTTATCAGCGATTGCAGGGAACGCAGCCTGCAAAAGGCCCTTCAGCCGGTGGCTGCCGCTATTGAAAGTGCAGGGGCAGAGGTTGAACTGCCTTTCGCGCTAAAAAAGACCATCGAAAGCTTAAAGAGCTAGCATCATCAATGTCTGCGGTATACTTTATTTTGATACTATGACGGGGTGGGATTGCTTCGGCGGGGATACCGCAGTCGATGAAGCAATCTCATACCAGGCGCAGCTTAAGCCAGCCTTAACGATCTTGACAGCGGCTGCATTCTAATAGAAGGGAACTTATCAGTTTATGGATGTTACTCTGATAATGACGCTGGCAGTCCTCGCTATTGCCATGGGACTGTTTATCTCCGGCAAATTTCGTGCCGACCTGGTGGCTATCTGTGTTCTGGCGGCATTGCTGGTTACCGGCCTGATCCGGCCGGATCAGGCCCTTTACGGTTTTGCCAATCCTGCCGTAGCCACCATAGCTGCCATGTTTGTTGTCAGTGCGGGGCTGCTGCGCACGGGTTTGCTGCAATGGGTTTCCAGGCGCATTGATGTCCTGGCAGGCAAAGGGGAATGGCGACTGGTGCTGGTGCTGTGCATTGTGGCAGCCGTGCTTTCTGCTTTTCTGGTAAATACGGCCATTGTGGCTATTTTTATCCCCGTAGCCATCGTGCTGGCCAAGAGCCGCAAGATCGCCCCTTCCCGTGTTCTAATACCCCTATCCTTTGCCAGCCAGTTCGGTGGCGTCTGCACCATTATCGGCACCTCCACCAACCTGCTGGTAAACGGCATCGGTATCAGTAAAGGCCTGCAGCCCTTCGCTTTTTTTGAGTTTGCTCCCCTGGGGTTGGTTATGATCCTGGTGGGTACTGCCTATCTTCTGATCGCAGGACGCTGGCTGCTGCCTAAACGCAAGGGCGAGGCTGAGCAGGTGGATAAATACCAGCTGGCCGACTACATGGCAGAGCTACAGGTGCAGGGAAATTCGGTGCTGGTAGGACAAACGTGGTCGCAGAGCAAAGCCAGCCGTGAGTCCATGATCGAGTTGACCAACCTGGTGCGGGAGGATAAAGCCGTAGCACGTCCTCAGCAAACTGTCATCAGGCCGGGTGATTTGCTGCTGCTGCACGGTCATATCAAGCAGATTATGGAAATGCAACAAAAATACGGGCTGGAACTTCTCAAGAACGCTAAAGTCCTGGATAAGCAGCTGAGCGCGCACGAAACCCAGCTTGTGGAGGTACTGCTGCCGCCGGGCTCAAGCCTGGTGGGGAAAACACTGAGCAAATCCGATTATTTCCGCCGCTATAAGGCCATCATACTGGCCATTCAGAGGCGCGGCAGGACCATCAAGGAACGCCTGGCGGATACTATCCTCGAAAGCGGTGATACGCTGCTGCTGCAGGCTCATAACGACGACATAACGCGCCTGATGAACACCAATAATGCTATTGTGACCAGCAAGCTGAACGAGCTGCATTTCAACCGGGATAAGGCCGTGACTGCCATCCTGATCATGTTGGGCATGATCTTACTGATCGTGTTTAACATTTTACCCATCCTCACGGCAGCTATCATTGCTGCCATTGCCATGGTACTGACACGATGCCTGAAGCTGGAGGATGCATACAATGCCATCGATTGGAAGATCATACTCCTGCTGGGAGGCATTATTCCTCTGGGCTTGGCACTTGAGCAGAACGGTGTTGCCACCTGGCTGGCCGATAGTTTGCTGCAGCCGCTGCTGGTATATGGTCCCGTAGCCCTGCTGGCTGCCCTCTATATTGTAACCGCACTTTTAACCGAGACCATGTCCAATAATGCCGCTGCAGCCATACTGGCACCGATCGCCATTTTCCTGGCGCAGTCGCTGAATGTAGATCCCAGGCCATTCCTGGTGGCGATTGCCTTTGCAGCTTCTACCAGCTTCGCTACGCCCATTGGTTATCAGACCAATACCATGATCTATGCGCCGGGCGGCTACAGGTTTACCGATTTTACACTTATCGGATTGCCGCTGAACCTGATCTTCTGGGCTCTGGCCACGCTGCTTATACCGCTGATATGGCCATTCTAGTATGCGCCCTGCACATGGTATAAGGAGCACCCTTAAACTGCTGTTCTACTCCTTTATTCTCCTTTATTCCTCTATGGATTTTCTAATCACACTGGTAAAATAGGCCGACCAGGCAATCGCCAGCAGCGTGCAAAGCACCACAAAGATAATGATGGCGGCTTTAATCAGCCCGGCCCATTCATTCTGAGGTACCAGGCTCATCAGCCAGACCACAATAACAATTGCGGCAAAGGTTAGAATAATGGTGGTTACTACCGGAATCAGAATACGTAGCGCTTTCATAGAACCTCCTTTATTAATATTTACACATCAGAGAGCCGCTCTCCTGCTGCCGGCCCTCTGATGGCTGCCTGCATTTCTCAATTCCAGCTTAGCATCCGGGAGCAATCATCACCTCCGATATGATGCCTGTTTTGCAATAAGCAAATTGCCTCAAACGGCAGGGCAAGGCGCGATTGATATACGCGATAAAACAGGTAAATCTGCCTGAAGTAAACCTGGCTATATTTGAAAAGCGGCTTATCTCTCGCTTATGATAGGGCTGGAGAAAGATAAGTTGTCGTCAGCACAGGAGCAATCTATAAGGACTATCTGCGGCTTCTGCCACACCAACTGCGGCCTCATTGTCAGGGTTAAAAACGGTGTCATACAGAGCATCCGGCCTGATCCGCAGCACCCGGTTAATATGGGAGGCGCCTGCCCCAAAGGGCTGGCGGGCAAAGAGGTGGTGTATGCCCCCGAACGGCTACTGCACCCTCTGCGCAAAACAAAGAGCGGCTTTGAAAAGGTTTCCTGGGATACGGCGCTGGATATTATTGCCCATAAGCTGCTCAATATCAAGAATAAGCATGGCGGCGAGGCCATCGTGCGCGGCATCGGCGCACCAATAACCGAGGAAAACCGTGACGGCTTTTCCCAGTTGCTGCACAGCCTGGGATCGCCCAATACTGTGGGAACGGGGCATGTCTGCCACCAGCCGCGCTCAGCGGGCTTCCAGTCTGTCTTCGGCCACATGCCACAGCCGGACTATGCCTCCACAAGCCTGATATTGCTGTGGGGCGCCAACCCGCTGGCCTCGCGAAGATACGGGGAAACCGGCACCGGCTTCGAGGCAGCCTGCGGGCGCTTTTCCAGGGTGCTAACCGATGCCAGAAAACGCGGCGCCAGGCTCATAGTAATTGACCCCTGGAGAAATGCGCTGACCGAGATGGCTGATAGCTGGCTGCAGATACAGCCCGGCACGGATGCCGCCCTGGCACTGGCCATGCTGCACGTGATAATAGGTGAAAAATTATACGATACCGATTTTGTCGACCGCTGGTGCAGCGGTTTTAAGCAACTGGCGCAGCATGTGCAGCAATACACTCCGCAATGGGCGGAAAAGATCACAGGCATAAAAGCCACAGAGATCACTCAAGTGGCAAGGCTTTATGCCGGGAGCAAACCTGCCCTCATACGGGAGGGCAATGCCTTTGACCAGTATACCAATGCCGTGCATACAACGCGCGCTGTAGCCATGCTTGAGGCAATTACGGGCAACCTGGATGTGCCGGGCGGCAACGTCTTCCTGCCCTATCCCAGGCTCACCTCACTCACTGGCAGGCTGGAGGCAAAGCGCCTTAGCGCAGATACATATCCGCTGTACTCCACGGTGCCCTTCCCTGCTTTCGTAGACTCAATTTTTACAGGCAAACCCTACCTGCCCAGAGCGCTGCTGCTCAACCACACCAACCCGCTGCTGGTGCAGGCCAACAGCAGCCGTGTGGGGGAGGCGCTGTCCAGACTGGAACTGCTGGTGGTGTGCGATATTTTTATGACGGCTACGGCACGGATGGCGGATATAGTATTGCCGGAAGCCACACCCCTGGAGCGCTGGGGTTTCCGCGGCTACGCCAGCCGTGCCGGTGGCTTCCTGGCGCTGCGAAGGCCGGCCATCGAGCCGCAGGGCAAGGCGCGGCCCCTTTTTGAGATGGAGTATGAGCTGGCCTGCAGGCTGGGGCTGAAAACCACCTTTGGCTGGAGAAATAGCCAGGAGTGGATTACTCAAAGGCTGGGTGCCAGCAATGTAAGCTTCGAAAAATTGCAGGCGGAGCATATTGTTTATACCACACCGCCCGTGCAGTACAGGAAATACCTCGGCAAGGGCTTCGATACTCCTTCCCAAAAGGTGGAGCTGTTTTCGCAAAGCTATAAGGATCTTGGCTATGAGCCGCTGCCCGTATACAAAGACGCCGATATGCAGACAGATCCCGGTCTCAAAGATGATTTCCCGCTCATCGGTACCACTTACAGGTCGCCACATTACACCCATTCGCAGTTCCGCAATATACCCTCGCTGCGCCGTCTGGAGCCCGAAGCTCTGCTGCGCATTAACCCTACGGATGCCATCGCGGCTGGCATCGGGCAGGGTCAAATAGCCAGTGTGGAGTCGCCGCAGGGAGAGATCCAAATTAAGTCCAGGATTACCTATGAGACCATGCCCGGGGTGGTCATCATCGACTTCGGCTGGGGCAATCCCTGGGACGGCGGCCCTAATGTCAATTTGCTGACCACCGATAGTGAACGTGACCCTGTTTCCTGCAGCACCCCCAATCACAGGTTCAGGTGCAGGGTTAGCCGGGTATAGTCTTGCAGCCGGTAGTGTCCGCACAGAAGGTCGGCCGGTAACGCAAGAGATTGATAATCAACAGCCTCAGCATTATAATCCCGTAATCATCCCTAACAGAGGAGGACAACATTGAATCAAGCTGAGCCAAGCCACAGCTTCAACCGGCTCAAGGAAATCATCGACAGGCTGCGCGGGCCTGACGGCTGCTCCTGGGACCGGCAGCAGACCCATGCATCGCTCAAGCCATACCTGGTGGAGGAATGTTACGAGGTGCTGCATGCCATTGACGAGGGCAAGCCCGAAAAGCTGCGGGAGGAGCTGGGCGACCTGCTGCTGCAGATCATGCTGCACAGCCGCATTGCAGATGAAGCCGGCCAGTACGATATCAACGAAGTCATGGACGGCATCAGCGATAAGCTGGTGCATCGCCATCCACATGTCTTCGGCGAGCAGAAGACTGAAAGCGTAGGGGAGATCAGGCACAACTGGCACCTGCTAAAGCAGGAGGAAAAAGGAAAGGAGCGCTCCGTACTTTCCGGTGCACCTCCCCACATGCCGGCGCTGGCCTACAGCCAGCTTATTCAGCGCAAAGTGGCCGCCGTGGGTTTCGACTGGGAAAAGACAGAGGATATACTGGACAAACTGGCAGAAGAGATAGGGGAGCTGATTAAAGCGCCGCAGGGTGAAAAGGCGGAGGAGTTCGGTGATATCCTTTTTGTGCTGGTAAACCTGGCCCGCAGGCTTCAAATTGACGCCGAGATGGCATTACGCCAGGCCAACCGGAAGTTTTTCCGCCGTTTCTCCATCATGGAGAGTATCTGCCGGGAGCGCAGTGTCACCTTCGCTGATTTGTCCTTCGACGAGCAGAACAGGCTCTGGGAAGAGGCCAAAGAGGAGCTCGCGAAAGAGGATCAGTAGACCAAACTGGTCGGGGCGAGAGGGTTCGAACCTCCGACCTCAGCGTCCCGAACGCTGCGCGCTAGCCAGACTGCGCTACGCCCCGAGTCCCCCTATTATAATTCGGCTTTATCTTTTAGAGCAAGAATTGTAAACTATACAGCTATGAAATACGCTGTTGTGATAATAGACGGCGCGGCGGACAGACCATTGCCCGACCACAACGGACTGACTCCCCTGCAGATAGCCCATACTCCCAATCTTGACAGGATGGCTGCAGAGGGCCAGCTTGGCTTGACACATACCATCCCTGACGGCATGGAGCCCGGTAGCGCCATCGGCTGCATGTCCGTGCTCGGCTATGATCCGCGGGTCTATTACAGCGGCCGCAGCACCATTGAAGCCTGTAGCCTGGATGTACCCATGGGGCCTGACGATGTTGTTTTCCGCTGCAACCTGGTAGCCATCCGGCATGAAAAGCTATGGAGCTACAGCGCTGGTCATATCAGCACGGAAGAAGCCGATAAGATCATACAGACTCTCAACGAGAAACTGGGGAACGAAAAAATCAGGTTCTTCACCGGCCTGAATTTCCGCCATATACTGCGCATCACGGGCGCACCACAGACACTCAAGGCCAGATGCACACCCGCACATGATATCACAGATAAGCCGATCAAGGGTTATCTGCCCTCTGGCGAGGGCAGCCGGCTTTTAAACAGGCTGATGAAGGAGTCCAGGGAAATACTGCGCAAGCATCCTGTCAACCTGCGCAGGATTGTGACGGGAGGCATTCCTGCGCACCAGATCTGGCTTTTCTGGGGTAGCGGCAGGGTACCGCAGATGCCCTCCTTCAAACAGGCTTACGGGCTGGAAGGAGCCATGACCTCGGGTGTGGACCTGCTGCGCGGCCTGGCCAGGATGATGGGCATGCAGGTACTGAAGATCCCCGGCGTTACGGATAACATCGATAATGATTTCGCGGCGCAGGCTGAAGGGGCGCTCAAATCCCTGCAAAAGCAGTACCTGGCGGTGATCCATGTGGAAGCACCGGATGACGCAGCGCATGACGGCTCGCTGGAAAAGAAGGTCGAGGCTCTGGAAAAAATCGACAGGGAAATCATCGGCCGTCTGATGCAGTGGAACCCCGACGGGCTTTGTATCATGGTGCTGCCGGATCATGCTACGCCGCTGGAACTCAAGACACATTCTACAGAAGCAGTACCCTTTGCGCTGTGGGGGTCTTCTTTCAAGCCAAACGGCGCAAGCGGGTACAGCGAAAAGGATGCTGCCGCAAGGGGGCTCGTGGTTGACCCCGGATATACCCTGATGCACAGGTTTTTGCATCCCTGAAGCAGGCTGGACGCTTAATGTTTTTTTAGATTACAATTGACCAATTCAAAATAGAGGGAAAACAGATGGCGTTGATCGTACAGAAATATGGCGG
>CAZTHJ010000044.1:0-8878 GCA_964613565.1 uncultured Dehalococcoidales bacterium
AATATGATAAAAATTACATTGCTTGATACTCAGTGGCGTTATTTGGACATGGATTGTTTTTGATCATGCGATTTTGGGGGAGATCATTGAACCTTCGAAACATAGGCTTCTCCCTCCATGAATGTTTCTTCACCTCCTGCCGGTAATACTTTTCCCTGGCCAGAAATACTGCCGGGCCCGGTGGAAGCCAGTACTAATTCAATATATCAGTATATTGATCAGGCCGTCAACAAAATTAGTGAAAAACCACCTTAATGCCTACTGGACAATGATCAGACCCGTCCGAGCCTATTATTTCCCGGACATTATTTAATATAAAAGCACCTGCAACCCTATCGATCAGTTCCTGGCTGACAAAAAAGTAATCCAGCCTCCAGCCGATATTGCGTTCACGTGCCCGCGTTTTCATATCCCACCATGTATATTGTTCGGGCTTGTCATTGAAATGCCTGAAAGTATCCACAAACCCGTGCTGGATCAATTTATCTATCCAAGCCCGTTCCTCGGACAGGAACCCAGAGGTGTCCTGATTTTCCTTCGGACGTGCAAGGTCTATCGTTTTATGCGCTGTATTAAAATCTCCGCATATAATAATCCTGTGGTTTTTCACTTTTATAGAGTCCAGGTAGTCCAAAAGGGAATCATAGAAAGCCAGTTTATAGTGCAGCCTGTGTAGTCTCGGTCCCTTATCCCCCTTGGGAAAATACACATTAAAAAGGCTGAACTGCGGATATTCTGCAATGAGAATTCTGCCTTCATCATCAAATTCCGGGATGCCAATGCCCAGCGAAATTTTGGCAGGTTTTTCCCGGCTGTATATGCCAACACCGCTATACCCTTTCTTCTCCACAGGATAATTCCAGTAAGTTTGATAATCCAAGGGCATTAGTAGCTCATTATCCAATTGCTCGGGCCTGGCTTTAGTTTCCTGCAGGCAAAGTACATCTGGATGCTGGCTTTGTAAATATGTCAGAAATCCCTTTTTAGCTACCGCCCTGATCCCGTTTACATTCCAGCTGATCAAGGACATTTCTTTGGTCATTTATCACCCCATACCATAAACTAAATCAATATTAGAAATTGTTTCAACGGACAGAACTGCTCCTGATCTGTAAAATCAAATCGTCATAACTCGTCATGGCAGCAACCATTTCAATAAACTGGCTCAGCGAATTACTCCGCGCCCTGAGCTGTATTAAGTCTTCATAAATCGGGCTGATAGAAGCAGGGTCATAGGCATAAATGGAATTAAAGGCAAAATAGGCCTGATTCAGTTTCCGTATCTGGTATCCCATGGAGATAAACATCTGCCTGCGCAATTCCATATAATTTTCCGCGCTGATCACATCCCCCCACTCCAGCAGATAATCCACCTGACGCCGCGTCTTCCGCATTTCCTGGTCAAAATCAAACTGGCCATGCTGCGTATCAGATTTGCTGATAGTGCCTCCATTGGACATATAATACTTGTAATAAACTATTCTACCCACTTCCCTGCTGACTATGCCAGCCAAAGTTTCATTCATTATAATAATATCGGGATCTTGCCGCATACCTACGGAATCCAGCAGGTAGAGGAAGCCCAGAGGCTTAAAGGCCAGGTATTGATGCAGCCACTCTTCAACAACTGTTTCGATCACAAAAGTAATATTATCACTCTCTGCGATGATGGGAGGATAAGTCCCCGCAAAGCCGCCCAATTCTATCACCAGAGAGGACAAACCCAAAGCATCAATGGAACTTTCAATAACTTCTGCCTCTGAAATAGTCATTTCCTGAGATAGTAAAATCCGGTCATAGTATACAATCCTATCCCTGAATGATACTACAAGCAGGTACGGCGGCTGTTCTGTTCTAAATCTAACTGCAGGAAATACCTTTATGCCATTCTCGGTTAATACCTTTTCAACCCGCTCAATAAGTACATCTTCTTTTGCATCACCCCTTCTGTTATGCAGTGAATTCTCTGCCAATTCCAGTAGTGCATTTGCCTGCCACGTAAAATGGTCGAAAACATAGGGCCGGGACCTGTAATGAATTTGAGAGCTGTAATAATCATCCGGTGTGATGGGAGAACCGCAGCCGGAGCTGAATGCCATGATTAGCAGCAGCGACATGAGGAGACAAAATGCAAGTATGCATACCCCGGAGAAATTGTATTTCTTCATTGCAGAAAAACCCCTGCGTCAAAGGTGGGATTATGCTACTATGGATTGAGTAATACTACCTGTCAGCGATAGCCTTTCCAGTTTTTATTTAACTTCTACGTGTACATGCAAAGAGTTGATACCCTTTACCCCTTTAAAAGATGATACCAGCCCTTTAATCGTACCGGCAATAAGATCATTGGGAAATGGAGTAAGGGAAATCTCTTCCCCGTTTACCCTAATGCTTACATCCGTCCCTTCAAGTTTAAGCTCGATATTCCTGAGATAATCCACACCCTTTAATGAAAGCACGGTGCCCACTACAATATTGGCTAAATAGCTCTCCACAAAATCATTTACTGCAATATCTACCCCGTTTACGCTCAGCTTGGATGTATATTTTGCCTTCATAACAAACCTCCAGTCTCGATTTTAAATCAGGCATATTATTGATAGCTGGACTTAATTATACCTGAATATATTGGTTATTCTTTAATCCATGCTTATTCTTTTTTCCGCTTAAGGTCATGCAGCAGTTCACCTCTATACTCAGTATCTTTAGATCCTTTTAGCGCAATACGCTTGATATATTGTAGCAGTAGTAAAAGCAGTGGATACAAGGATAATAATATATCCCTTTTAATTATCAGTATAGCGGCAGAGGTAACCACAACCGCTATTACTGTAGATAAAGTGGACTTCCTGATAAAAAGAAAAAACATCAGGCCGGCAAGCGCACCGATGATGAACTGCCATGTGACCAAGCTCACCAGCACACCATAAATTACTGTAGCTCCCAGCCCACCGTTAAACCTGATAAACACCGACCAGCAATGCCCAGCAACAACAGCCAGCCCCGTACCGCAAATGATCCATTGATTGTCTGTGACCAGACGGCAGATTAAGATAGCGGCAACAGCTTTGCCAACGTCAAGCAGCAGTGCCAGGATAAAATATGGCCAACCCGCATAGCGGTATACTGCCGTAGCGCTGACACGACCATCCCCCTCTTTCCTCAGATCAACCTTACTTACCAGGCGCGCAATAATACAGGACGGGGGAAATGATCCCAATAAATAGCCGGCTGGAATCATAAATAAAGCATAAATATTCACTATCAAATACGTCCGCTAATAACAGAGGCAACATTACAACAGCCTTACCTGCATTATAATATGACTGCACCTGCCAAACAATATATTTGTTTTGTATTCCGCTATTCCCTCTGTTAAGCTTGAAGCTATGCTGCAATGAAGGAGCACACTATATCAGATGTCTAAATTGAATTTCTGGGATTATCTGAAGATCACCATTTTTGGCTTTTCACTGAATACGCTGTGGAATGCGATGAGCAGCATTATTCTGCCCGTTTTAGTTATGTCAGCGGCGGCTCCCGGGGAGAAAAACACATATCTGGGATATATTACCTTTTCAGGAATTTTACTGGCAATCATCGTGCAGCCTCTGGCCGGATATTTCAGCGATATTTTCAGATTCAGTTGGGGCAGAAGACGACCGTACATACTGATCGGTGCAGTGATATCTGCACTGCTCATCCCCCTATTTGGCTTTGCCAGCGGCATCCTTTTCATATTTGTCATCTACTGCCTGCTCCAAATCAGCAGCAATACTGCACACGGTCCATGGCAGGGATTAATTCCAGACACGGTGCCGCAAAACGAGCGCGGCAAGGCTTCGGGCTTCAAGGGTTTTGTGGAAATTCTTGGAGCCATTATCGGCATCCAGATTATAGGCTATTTCCTCAGTCAGCGTTTCACAGGAGCAGGGAGTACAGGCCTGTTTATTTCCCTGGGAATATTGTCCTTTTCCCTCATAATCACCATGCTGGTCACCGTTATCTTTGTCAGGGAGAATGGGGGCCGAGAGAATAACAGGCCTAAATTCACTCAAATCATGGCTCGGGCATTCTATATTAATCTCAAATCTGAACCTGCTTTCGGGATCTTTATTATCTCCCGTTTCCTCTTTCTCCTGCCGCTGCTCATATTGAGGATGTTCAGCCTTTATCTGCTTCAGGACTATATCCAGATAGCTGATCCCGTGGCAGGAACTTCAAACCTAATTTTAATCGTAGGCTTGTGCCTGGTTATCATGGTTTTTCCGGCGGGTTATATTACGGACAGAATTGGGCGCAAACCGGTAATCGTAGTTTCTGGCCTGATCAGCGCACTGGGTTTTTTGGTATTATTTTTATGGAATACCTATACAGCCGCCATGCTCGGTGGGGCTTTGATCGGACTGGCCAACGGAGCCTTTATGAGCTCTAGCTGGGCCATGGCAACAGACCTTGTCAAAAAGGACGAGGAAGCCAAGTTTCTCGGTCTAACCAACCTGGCAACCGGAGGGGCTTCCGCGGCAGCAGCTTGTGCAGGACCTTTGATAGATTTCTTAAACAGCACATTCTCTTCTCCCAGCGGATACCGTGCCGTGCTGTTCCTTTGCATCCTGTTTTCACTGGTGAGCTCGGTATTAGTCTTGAAGATAAGGCAAAGGTAATGGCAAACCGTGCTTAAGCTTTCGCTACCTCAATAAGACCAAGGAGACCTATTCCTGTTTCTCCTTTTTCTTCTTGATGGCCTTTTCTACAGCCAGCTTAAGCGCCAAGCCCGCGCGGTGCATCAGTGTATCGTCAAATTCAGTATCTTTCACCATAGTAGCCAGACATGGATACTGATGATGCTGCAGTCCAGCCTGCTCCACAGCCTCGGTTAAACGAACACCTGGTAAATGAGTCTCAACATACCGCGTACTGCCGCAGGGCGCCTCCCTATTTACATTTACTTTGAGAATCTTTTCGTCATTGAGGTCAACACTCACGTTGGGTACGCCAAAATAGGTTGCAAATTCCCTTATATATTCGTTCTGGCTATCCTTTTGGGATAAGAGGCAAAACGGCACCGGATATACCATGTCGATTGCCTTATGGGACAGCTTCTGTTGAATCTGCCGGGCCAGTCCCGGTGGCAACCATACACGGTTATCTGCTGGGGCAATTACGGCTTTAGCGCCAGTTCTCTCAACCAGATCAGGAATCATCTGCGCCACGCCCTGGTGCTCGCCTAGTGAAATCAGCAGATCGGTCTGAGGCAGTTCACTCGGAATAAATTCATCGGCATCATCGATAATCGCCGGCAGATTCAAAGGCAAAGTAACCTGAGATATCTCCCAGCCCTGAGGGGCATATTGGCGGATATTATTCACCATCCTCTGCCCATAACTACCCTGAACTGCAATTAAAATACGCATCACGATCCTCCATAATGATATCTACACGCCAGCCAGTTATATTTCTACTGTAGAGGTCAGGTTATCGTCGCCTCGAGTAAAACTGAAAGTAATGCGGCTATCATTTTGCATTGATACCATCACCTTTGTCATTTCCTCTACATTGTTGACGGGTGTCTGATTGATCTCTGTGATAACATCTCCCACCCGCAGGCCTGCTTTTTCGCCATAAGACTGTGGCCTGACATTGCCAATATATATTCCACGCAGCATTCGGCTGCCGGGTTTCTGTATTATTTTATTGGCGTCGGCAATACTAAGCCCCAGGGAGATATTGCCCCGGGCACGCGGGCTGCTAATCAACTGCTCTATCCTGGTACGGTTAAACCCGATAATAGGCTCTCCATTAATTACAATTACTGGCACACCCATCTGACGTGTTAAATTTGCCATTTCGGTTGCTGCCTGCGTGTCAACTGAGACATCTGCCTCATCATATTTAACACCACTTTCGGCTAAAAACCTTTTAGCCATATGACAGTAACCTCAAGTGGGCGTGGTATATATTTTCACTTTCATTAAAACCCCCTGCTAAGTACTAAATACTAACCCGCAGGTATGAGCACATTGACCCCATACCCATCCCCCGTAGCTATCAAAACAATTTAATGCTAAATTCCCCTTCACTCCTATACAATTACTCTAATTCTTTTTTGCCATTTTTCATTATAGTACTGCTAATTAAATTTACTGCGGTTACTTATCAACATCTGACTCATCTTCAAACAGTCTGAACTTTTCGAAAAACCTGCCCAGCCCTTCCTTGGGCTGACCATCTTCCACAACATTGAAGAAAGTCCTTTCTTCAGCGCAAATTTTGCACTTACCCATGCTTGTCGCCCCCAGAGCCGGCTCTATGACCCAGTGATGCACGCAAACCTTCTTGCCAGCCTTAGTATCTACAGGTTTCTCAAGTACAGCACCAGCTTTGTTTGCCACTGCTTTTCCCTCCTTTTCTTCAACTTTACCAGTATTTTATGTCAACACTAGTAAGTAGTAAGCGACTTTAGTCGCACAAAAAGGAAAAATAAGTAAAAAGATAAATAGAATACAGAAATAAATGGGTTTATTGCGTTTAGGCGTCTTCTTCGAAGATGATTTCGTAGGGGCAAACGATTGCGCCCGTCGGGCAAACAGCCTCACACTGAGTGCAGTAATAACACT
Organism: uncultured Dehalococcoidales bacterium; assembly: GCA_964613565.1. Lineage (GTDB taxonomy): Bacteria > Chloroflexota > Dehalococcoidia > GIF9 > UBA5629 > CAZTHJ01. The sequence continues at coordinate 6,618 of CAZTHJ010000044.1, forward strand.
CCTCAACCTCGACCACTTTAACTATATTGTCAACCATGACAAATGCATTGCATCGGCATACAGCTACGCACAAACCGCAACCGTTGCACTTCTCAACTATTATTTGAGGCATCGATACCAATTAAATTAAACCTCTTACTGTATTATTAGAATAATTAATTGAAGATGTATGTGACTTAAATCTCATACTACTTCCATAACCTTTTGCCTGAGCGCCTCTTTATTCTTGATTAAGATTCGATGCCTGTCCAGAGAGATTATTCCCTCTTCCTCCAGCGACTTAAGAGAGCGGCCTACTACCTCCCTGGCCGTACCTGCCATTGCAGCCATTTCCTGCTGTGTCAACCTGTGCTCTGTTGCCATATGATCAGAGGCAGTTTCATAAAGAATCTTAGCAACCCTGCCAACCACATTTCTAAATGACAGATCTTCTACGAGGGAAACCAGGCTCCGGATCCGTTCAGCCAGTATTCTAATTACATTCCTGGCTACGTACGGAAACCTTCGCAGTATTACATCCAGGCTATCTCTATCTATCTCATAAAGAACCACAACAGTCATGGCCTCAGCGCTTACCGGCGTTAATCCGTTGTCAAAAACAGGCACTTCATTGAATGAGTCACCCTGCCTTAGAATACGAAAAATTTGCTCCTTGCCGTCAACAGACGTCTTGAATATTTTCACAGCACCGCTTACAAGAAAAAACAGCTTCCTGGCGGGGGTACCATCCATGATGATGATTTCACCCCTCTCGGCGGTCTTCTTAACCATTACTTTTTTTACAGATTGGAGTTCATCTGCATTAAGGCCACTAAAGTATGGTATGTTTTTTATAAATTCCAGATCTACTGTCATTTATTTCACCGCCAGCATTATACCAATCAGCCGCAAACATTAAAATACTTTATTACCTAAATATTTCGTTTTCTGATACAATCTCTAGGACTTATTGAGAGTTTGAGTTAGCGTGAGCCAGCCGAAGATAAATCTTTTACCCCACCTTATAATTGCCTCCATTGTCTTTATGCTGTTCATTTTCATAGGCACCCAACTTCCTTCTGATGTGACTTCAGAATTAATGTCGCAGCTCGAGGAATCTTTGTCACCTCTGGCATCAATGGGTTCTCTCTCACTCATAACCGTTATCTTCATCAATAATACATTAAAATGCCTCATTATTATTATAAGCGGTATATTATTAGGGCTGCCTTCCCTGGCTTTTATTTGCATCAATGCCGTCACCGTCGGCATGCTGACAGCATACCTGGGAGCGTCTACAAGCCTGGGGGTGATCATTGCTGCACTGGCTCCGCATGGAATTATTGAAATTCCCCTGCTGGTCGTTTCAACAGCCATGGGACTTGCCATTGGGTCCGAAACCCTGAAGTTCCTCACCAGGCAAAAAAGTACAGTAAAAGCACACTATATATACAGTTTAAAAATATACCTGAAGGGGATGCTGGCCTTATTCCTATTGGCCGCCGTGATAGAGGTCTTGCTCACTCCGATAATAATTTCTCTCGCCGGTGGTATCGACAGCCTGATAATACCCTGATCCCGAGCATTATCGCTCCCTTTAACTTCTGCGGATTTTAAGTTCCCCGAGCTGATGCTCCCTCAATTCCTCTTCCACCGCGGTACCGGATAACCGTTTTGTTTTCTTTAGTAGCTTTGCGTAAACATATGCCTGAGCCAGTCTGTCCAGCAACTGGGCATTAAAAAAAGCCCTGCCCATATCCTCACCTGTTGTCAATGCCCCGTGATTTGCCATAATTACGGCGTTATTTGATCCCAGAGCCTGGACCACATTGCCAGCCAGTTTTTCTGATCCCGGCATAGCATGGCTGGCAACTCCAATCTTACCGCCCAGATAAAAAACCTGCTCATCCAGCAGAGGGGGTATTCCCATGCCAGCAATAGCCAGGACACTGGTAAAAATCGAGTGGAAATGTACTATCGCATGTATATCCTGGCGCTGTGCATAAACGGAAAGGTGCATTCCTTTCTCGATTGAAACCTTGTTCTTCCCCTCTAAAAGGCTGCCCTCCATGTTAATAATTACTATGTCTTCAACCTGAAGATAGTTATAGTTGATGCCGCTGGGAGTAATTGCTACCAACTCCACCCCGCTTTCATCCCTGAACCTCATGCTTAAATTCCCCTGAGAGCCGATTACCAGACCAGCCTCTGCCGCCTGACTGGCAAAGGTGAAAACGATAGTTTTTTTATCCGTCAGCATATTGTTTTACTTCCGCCTTCCT
>CAZTHJ010000045.1:0-8133 GCA_964613565.1 uncultured Dehalococcoidales bacterium
CTCACAAGGCCTGATAACGGTATAGACTGGCACCTGCAGTCGTAATTGCTCCTGCTTCAGGGAATCCTCTGCCGTTTTTCGCTGCTCGTCGTCGTGATAGAAAATAATGGAGGCGTATTGCTGCGAATATGCGGGATACTCGGTGTTATGGCTTTCCCAGAAGACCCTCAGCAAATCCTCATATATTATGCGTGAAGGATCATAATCTATCTGAATAGTTTCACTGTGATTGCCCAGGTTATAATAGGTGGGTTTCTGCAGGTTACCGCCGGCATAGCCCACCCTTGTGCAAATCACTCCATCCAGGCTCCCGAACCGGGAATCAGGCCCCCAGAATCAACCCAGCGAAAATGTCGCAGTCTGGTATATTGCCGGAGCGGTTTTATCTATCTGCGGAATTTCAAAATCAGTGCCCATCAAATCTCCTTTCCCGGGCACAAGGCAGGAACTGCCGGTCAAAACTGCTGCTATCAATGCAAATAAGGGAAGAACCAAAATCAAGTACTTAAACATTAAAACTGCCCATTACCAATATAATCATAGCTAAAGTTTACTGGCGCAGGACAGTTTTGTATGTGATATTAATCGCAAACCGCAGAGTTGGCCGTTAAAGTTATAACCTAATATCTCAAGAGCAGGGCTAATCTACTTGAATTCCCCTTTGCCCATGATGACAAAAACCAGCGCTGCCACTCCCAGGAAAAAGGAGCAGAAGAGAGCTGCTATCGAACCCGCCAGAGCTACACCCCAGTTCTGCCTCCGCAAGGCAAAGACCCCTCCGACTATAGCCAGAATATCGATAAGCACCCCGGGTACTGCAATTATTCCCATAACCATGGGAAACCACCTGGGAAAATCGATGTTGGGGATCATCTGCGAAAAAACACCGAATAGTGATATGCCCATTATGACAAAGAGCCATCCCAGTAAGCTGAGGGCGCCAGCTACAATGCACAGAATTCCGGTTGTCGTCGGCATCCACCTGTTTTCCATACTAGCCTCCTGATAAGCAAAATAGATTACAACGTGTAATATGTCTTCTTAACTATGTAATATAGATATAGTATTCAGGGCATGGCCATAAGTGACAATGTCTTTTCAATCCAACCGGGGCAGGTTTTCTTAGTACCTGCTGCCGCGACTTCCTCCCCTGCCTCCTCCGCCACGGCTAAAGCCGTCTTTTCCCCTGCCACCACCACCACCACCAAATGACCTTCTGGGCCCGCTGTCGGAGCGTTCCCTGGCTCCGCTGACCTGGATGGCACGGTCCTTTAATTTCTTACCGTTTAAACCGGTGAGGGCGGCCTGTCCCTGCTGCAAGGTAGGCATTTCGACAAAGGCAAAGCCTTTGGACTGGCCGCTGAATTTGTCTTTGATAATATTGACCGAGGATACGTCACCATAGGCAGCGAATTCCTGCCTTAATTCATCCTCAGTTACCTCATATGACAGATTGCCTACGTAAATATTCATGGTTTCTCCTGTACTTAATTTATTTTGTCTGTGCAAGCCTTGAACAATCCCTGGATGAATCGGAGTTATCAAGGAGATTTTAAGATTTTAATCAATGGATGACCCCCTCGCTCATATTTGTTGGTTCAAGTTACGGTCATCCAGTACTGTTGTAAATCCGGACTAAGATAACTGAGGACATTCAAGCCGCACTAAAACCACAGTGTATACTATATCTCATAATTAGCTTTTTTACAAAAATTGGATGGGTTATGTAGCATGAATCTTGCCCATTTTCTGTTTTATTATCCAATAGTTTGATTTTCCTATTGTTCAAATCAAATACCTCAGCTATAATACAAAAAATACAGGAGGTCATATTATGACTGATAAATTTAAAGCTCTGGCTTCACTATCTGCCTGGATTCTATTTATATTCGGCTGCCTGAGACTATTGGTAGGATTGATACAGGCATTTGCTTCTGCCAGATTTTTGCCGGAGATCCCTATCTATCTGGATTTCCTCACAGGCATTGCGAGCATTACCTTATCCGTAGTGGTAATGAAGCTGCGCAAATCTCTGGAATAATCAACATTATTACCAAAAACCCAAGTGTATTTATAGTAGCACCCTTTTACATACATAAAGGGGTATAATCAGGTGTTTTTTTCCTTGTCCCTGAATGCTTCACTGACACTCCTGCCAAACTGTTCTGCTGCCTTGCCTACCTCCCTGAACCTGGCCCTGACTTCTTCATCCTTAAACCTGCTGCCAAAAGCTTCCGCCGAAGCCGCAGCACTTTTACCAAACTCTTTAGCTTTTTCCTTAAGCACTGGATCATCAAATAATTGACTCATGGCGGCGCCAAAGGTTTCGAAGATTTCCGCAAAGCTACCAGCCGGGTTCTTTTTTTCGGAATTATTCTGCGCCATAATTCACCCCCTCATTGGCAAATGTTACTTTTATCACATACATTATATCCCGATACTAATACAATGGTAAACGTTATGCCAAGTATAGCAATCTATATTATCGGTGCCGTGGTCGGGGGCGGACTCGGTGGCTTGATTGGTTACCTGGGCAAATGCTCGGGCAACACGTGAGGCATTACCTCAAGCCCCTGGCTAGGGGCTATATTCGGAATATTCATGGGCATCGTCATAGCCAGCTTCTTTATTAGTGGAAAATGATACGATTTTAAGTGCCGGGGTATTATTTTCTACAAGGTATCCCCCATTCAGCATTATTGCAACCTGCATTTCCAATTTATGCTGGACAATACCATCAGTAAAAGGTATACTGAGCATCACAATTTAATAATCAGTTGAGGGTGCCGAAGGGTAACTGAAGGCTCAAAAGGAACGCAAGCTGGTGTAATTCCAGCACAGTCCCGCCTGCTGTTAAAGTCAGAACGCCTGCCCGGAACAACAATATCTGCCTCCGCGGAGTAAGGAGGTGGGGTTTTGTATTATCAGAGATAATAGCGAAATCCCCCTGCTCGTGTGGGCAGGGGGATTTTTATTGATAAGTGAGAGGTTTAGAAAATGAAGAGGTACTCATGCTGGATATTTATTTGGGCTATACTGCTAATCACATTTACAGGGCTATCCTGCGGCGGTAAGGAAATCCCCAACACCTCTTACCCCACGCCCGCCACCACCAGGCCTGCGGATACCACTCCCATCGTAATCGAAAAGCCGGAAACAAGGACGGTCTATCCTCTGCAGGTTAGCGATGACCTAAGCAGAAAGATAACGATAGAAAAAATACCCCAGCGCATCGTTTCACTGGCGCCGAGCATAACGGAAATTCTGTTCGCACTGGGACTGGAAGACAGGGTTGTGGGCGTAACCGACTACTGTGATTATCCTGAAGGAGCCAAGGCAAAGCCCCGTGTAGCCAGCTATACCACGCCGAATATGGAAAAACTCATCTCCATACAGCCAGATATTATTTTTGCCGAATCAATTCATGAAAAGACGGTATTACCGGCTCTGCAGAACCTCAATCTAAAAGTGGCTGTCACATCGGCTAGATCCATTGACGCCGTGTTGCATGACATTGAGCTGATCGGCAAGATTGCCGATAAACAAGATGCCGCAAACAATGTGACGACAGAACTCAGAAAGAAGATTGATACGATTTCTCAAAAGACACAAGGTCTCACTGAAGCCATGCGCCCGCGCGTACTCTACGTGGTATGGTTTGAACCTATATGGAGCATGGGCTCCAATACCTATATAAACGACCTTATTTATGCTGCCGGAGGTCTAAATATCTTCGCTGATGATTTTGAGAAGTCACGCATCGTGTCACTAGAATCTATTATTGTAGCCAACCCGCAGGTAATTATTGTAACGGGAATGGCAACTTCGGGTGATACAATCTACAACGCTGTAAGGAGTGAATCCCGTCTGGGCAACACCGAAGCAATGCTAAATAACCGTATTTACAAGGTAAGTGATGCCAATATCATCGAAAGGCCCGGCCCCAGGATAGTCCTGGGACTGCAGGAGCTGACACAATTGATCCACCCGGAAATTTTCGGGGTTAAATAAACATTTCTGGAGGTATTCCGCTTTTAAATTAATCTAATCAGAATACTTATTTTCAGGGTGCACCAAGGCAACGAGGCGCTTAAAACGGATGCAAAGCAGTGAAATCCCGCTACAGCCCCGTCTGCTGTTAAAGTCGGAACTCCAGCCCTGGATTTATCTAACTCCGCGGTGACGGGGTTGTGGGCTTATTTAAAATCTCCTCCCCATAGAGGAGAAGGGATTTTTCTTTACGGCTGGATAGACAATGGAGGAAAAATGAATTACCTGGGGAAAATGCTGCAAATTTGTCTTATTCCAGTATTCCTGTTGATTGCATTTTCCCACAGCATCCCACCCATAGAAGCCGAATCTTCAATACTGAAATGGATACCGCTGGAAACGCCAGGCTGGAGAGGTGAAAAAAAACAGATAACAAGTCCTGGCGAGGTAAACCGCATAACCATTGGCGCTGATGGAAAAACCTTCTACGCAGTGGATATAGCCAATGCAGATACGAATGATGGCAGCCGGTCTCTTTACAAATCCTTAAACGCGGGCTATGCCTGGGATGATTCCACAGGCCAACGGCTATTTGCAGCCATGACAACCACGGAGAAGGCCAATTTCCGCATCTGGGATATCGCAATGGCAAGGGATGACATCAATTTTGTCGCCGCTGTCACAAATACAAGCATCTCGAACCTGCCCGGCAATATCTGGATTTCCACCGACGGGGGCAATTACTGGCATAACAGTAATTTTCCACCAGATTCCAGCATCAGTGCCCTGGATATCTGCAGCTTTAACTCTATTCATTTCATCGCAGCAGGAACACGTTCCGGAACAGGTACTGGCGGTATGCAAATATTCAGGGCTGGGGATGTTCCTGTGTGGACAACACAGCAATTCAGCGGAGACGTGCTTAGTCTGAAATTTTCCCCCAATTATGAGTCTGATGGGGCCATCAGCGTTATTTATACAGATGCAGCAGGCACTTATCTCAACACCGCTATACATGATATACAATCGAATTTGACCGACTGGCATAGCATCTATCCTGAAGCCGTAGAGATCAGCACCGAAGGCGCAGGTTCTTCTGCCCGAACTGACGAGATTATAAGCGCGGATATGGCTTTACCGGCTGATTTCTGCGGTCAGGCCAGTCCTTTCAGAAGATACTATGTAAGCATTGATGCAGCGGCGGAAAACTCAGGCATATACAGAATTGATGACGGCGTAGTGTACTGGATCATGCCTGCGAGCAATAGCAAAAGGATATCCAGCATAACATACTCGGGCACCTGCAGTTCGGGAAAGCTGCTGGCAGGTGAAGTTTTGGGGAACCCTTGCAGTGCTGCGGTAATGACATGGTTCACCGATGCTCCTGTAACCTGTCCCGGCACCTGCTGGTACCCCTCTAAAAAACCACCTACGGGAGGGGCCGGTACACAGGATTGCAACGGCTCAGGATACGGCAATGCGCAGGTAAAATGGTCGCCTGACGGCCAAACAGCTTACTGCGGCACTTCCAGCACGGGAATATTGACGCCCGGGGTCAACTGGCCACTGCCATACCTTACGGGAAGAAGCCTGGACGAGTCCTCCTTTTCCCTGAGCAGAAATTACGGCGGCACGTGGAACCAGATTAGCCTTATCGATACAGCCATCTCAAGGATAGCTGAGATTGCTCCGGCAGCAGACTGCTCCCGCCTATACCTGGCATCTGTTAACACCTCCAGCGGATGCGCAGGTTTCGACAGCCTGTGGCGGCATGATGGAATTTCCACAGAAAAGCATTGGGAGCGCATACTCTGTAAACCCACCTCAGATGAAACTTGCCCCTACCATCAGGAAGATAAAGTGATATTGAAACTGGCAGAGGATCAAGCTGATGGACAGGTTATATTCTGGGCAGCGCAAAACAAAGGCCTGGTTATGTGGTCTCCTGATTATGGGGAGCTGTGGTTTGCCATCAATACGGGCCTGCGCATCCGGGACATGGCAAGCGAGGACCACAACACCCTGTTCGTTCTGGAGGATACGGGGATAGTCCGCAAATATAAATATCAGGGCGGGGGCTGGTCTTCCGCCAGCGGCATATTCTCCGGTCTGGACAGGGCGTACAGTATTGCCACTGCCTTTACCGCCAATACCCCGGACAATATGCGAGGGCAGGTCATGGTCGGCGGCAAGCTGGACAGCAATTATGGGGTGTCTTATTCAACTGACGGGGGCAAAACATTTAACGTAATAGAAAAGCAGCTGCCCACACTGGGGAATACCGTCGTCATGGCAAGCTCTTCGTTCGACAGCGATGGAACCATACTGACAATCAATTCGGGCGGCATGTATGCCTGGAGTGTATATGAAGGCAATGACCAGGAGTGGCAGACATGGTGGGGCGGTCCCGAATGGCCCAGTGCCCTTACCGGCATGGCTATTTCACGCAATTACAGTCTGTACCTGGCCACGCCAGCCAGCATGTGGTCGCCGGCTACTCCCTATATCAGGTGGTCAGCCGCACTGGCAGATCTGGAGCCATCAGTTTCTCTGGGGGATGCGGAGAAGCCCGGCAGGAGAATTAAAATATGCGGCGGTCTGGTGGCAGGCGAAGATATCCGGATTTACGTTATTGATGAACGTGAGTATACACCGCCACAGGGTGGTGTCTGGTATTATGACGACAGCCTTGTCTGGACGGGTCCTTTACCTACAGCACCCGTAAGCCTGAGCCCGGTAAAATTTGACCCGGTCAGCGGCCGCGCCGGTCAAATTAACCTTACCTGGAATCCCGTGTCACTTTCCAAAGGATATCGCATTCAACTCTCCAAGGACCCCGAATTCAGCAAGCTGCTGGCAGATATCGGAGGAAGCTGGTCCGGCCCATTTTATACGCCCTACGACCCATACCAGCCGGCTCTGATAATCCCGCCTGCCGGCGGCAATATCTTCGATGGGAACGGCAACGAATGGAACATCCCCTCCCTGGAAGCCAACCATCCCTATTACTGGCGTGTCAAAGTGCAGGACGTTTTCACAGGCGACAGCATCACCAGCCCGTGGTCCTGGCGTGAAAGCTTTATAGTCAGGCAGGGCTTCGCCGTCAGCTCACCTACACTCGGCCCGCAGCTCTTGCAGCCGGCCAATGCATGCAGCTGGGACATGGATTATCCGGTTTGTTTCAGCTGGACACCTATGCACGAAACGCAGCTATACAGGTTTGAGCTTTCACTGAATGCGGACTTGAGCTCGCCCGTAGCGGTTATGGAATTGGAAACAACCGCCTGCCAGGTAAGCAAGCTGCAGCATGGCACATATTTCTGGCGTGTGCGCGCAGATAAGCCTTATCCCAGTGAATGGAGCGTTACAGGCAATTTTTTACTTAAAAGCAAATAGAAACTAAACCAATTATTAACATTTCTCGTATATACTGATAGCAATGTCGCAGATGTTCGACATGTATTGACCCGTATACTATAATGAGGACAGGGCTATCTGAAATATGCTATCAGTTCATTATCCAAACCAAGTTCCACGAAAAACGTTGGCGCATGCTTCACGCTATTTGCTTATATTTGTTCTGGTTTCAGCGCTATTTCTCGGCACTGCCGGCGAAGTGCTGGCAGCTCAACCAGTTGTCACACCAGAATCCCTTTCTTCCTGGCAGGTCAATGTTGCCTACTCACATGCTTTTTCTTCATCACCCATAGGCGGAACGGCAACCTGGGCTATGAACGGCATTGTACCTGGCCTGTCACTAAATCCAAGTACAGGTGTCCTTTCAGGCACGCCAACAACCATAGGGACATATCAGTTTTATATTCAGGTCACTGATTCAGCAGATCCTACATCCTCGAACTGGCAACTTTTCAGCCTGACAATCACTTCTCCTCCCTTTTATATCTCTACATCGACCCTGACAGACGGAGAGGAGCTCTCCCCCTATAGCGCCACCATATATGCCAGCGGAGGAACGCTACCCTACCACTGGACCTTGTTCAGTGGTAACCTGCCTTCCGGTCTATCCATCACCACATCCGGCGGCAGTTCATCTTATGGTTATATCTCGGGCACACCTAAAAATGGGAGCGCGGGTACATACAGCTTTTCAATCCGAGTAACAGACAGCTCAGCCCACAACTA
>CAZTHJ010000045.1:8143-8710 GCA_964613565.1 uncultured Dehalococcoidales bacterium
GAGGAAACTTTCACCGTTTATATTGAGGAGGGCAAATTTCAGCCCACTATTACCATTGATTCGGGACTGCTGGCAGGAAGCACCAAGGTTAAATCCAATTCAGCACAAATTGCAGAATTATCCGGCGGCGAATCTATAACCTTGGATTTGGACCTGGGTTCTACCAGGACAATTACCGTGGATTCTATAGTAGACGATCCCGACGAAGCAGGTGTGAGATATAAGACCAGTGACGACTCACAGATGCTCAACGAGTCCTCTCCCAATATCGTCTTTGATTATTACACGCAATACCTGGTAGAGGTAACCACATCACCGGCGCAGATAGGCAACGTTAGCAGCAGCAACTGGTATAAAAAGGATGAAACTATTAACCTGGCAGTGAGGTCGGAGGTGGCAGGGGATACCGGGACAACCTATAAATTCGCCTTCTGGCAGCTGCCAAACGCAACCCAGCTTAATAATGAGGCGCTAAATTATAATGTCACGGCTCCAGCTACAATCACGGCTTATTACGAAACATATTATACGCTGACCATCAATTCGGAATACGGCCAGGTTGATGGT
>CAZTHJ010000046.1:0-8627 GCA_964613565.1 uncultured Dehalococcoidales bacterium
ATGCGGTCAACCAGATTGCCCACCGCACCACCGAAGATCAGCCCCATGGACAGCCCACCCAGTAGGGAGGCAAGTCCATAACGCCGGTAAAATACCAGGATCAGCACCAGGCCGATAAAGGCCACCACGGTCAAGACAATAGACTGGTCAGGAAACATGCCAAAGGCCGAGCCGGTATTCTGTATATTCACAATACGGAAGTGCAGCACCTCTTGAAGAGAAGTACCCAGTGGTATATGAGACCTGATCCATGCCTTGGAAAGCTGGTCCAGCAGAATCACCAGGGCAGCAACCAGAATGAAAATGAATCTGCGCCACACTGTCCCGCTTACCTGCCCCTCAATTCCTTCATGTGTCTTGATTTACAGGCCAGGCAAAGGCTTGCCTGGGGCAAAGCCTCCATCCTGCCGGCCTCTATAGCATTGCCGCAGCGGTCACAAATACCGTAAGTCCCCGACCTGTACTTGGCCAGGGCATGCTCAATGTCCCCGAGCAATTCAGCCAGATGCTTTTCCATGGCCAGCCTTTTATCCAGCTCCATGACCTCATCGGCTTCCTCTTCGCGCTTGCCAAAAGGGCTTCCTTCACGCCTCTCGTCAGATGATCCGGCCACGGACCGGAGACGGCCCAGCTCATCAGCTACGCGACTGCGTTCTTTTTCCAGGTTTTCTATATTCTCACTGTTTACCATTGTACTGAACCGCTTCTGCGAAGTTAAATACTATTCTATAGGATGATGCCTATCAGGGCAACTGGCACATCAGTCCAGCATCAAGCGCAGTTGCCTGATCGTATCCACCGACTGCCCTCTCCAGTGATTATTGGCAAAAACAAAGGTTTTTTCGGATTGCCCCTGCAGCTTCCTGATTGAAGGGATCCATTCCTGCAGCTCCTCTGCTGAATAGCTGTAATCATAGCGCTGCCAGGCCTCTTCATGCTGCCACCATTTAGCCGCATTCCTGCCATGAAAACGCAGGTAGGCTATCTTACCCGTGACTTCGGCCAGGGGAGGAATCAGGTTGGGCAACCTGGGCTCATCCACGCAGCAGAAGCCCACCCCCATAGTCCGCAGCCAGGCAAATACCTCCTGCTTGATCCAGCGCGCATGGCGAAATTCCACCACCAGCGGCATATCCTTGAAGCGCTCCCTGATCCCCTCCAGGTAAGTCCTGTTCTGCGCCGTATAGGCAAAGCTGTAGGGAAACTGCAGCAGGACACAGCCCAGCTTGCCCGCCTGAATAAAAAGCTGCAGCACTTCCCTGAATGCATGTAATACGTTCTCTGTGGGCTTTCTTCCGTGAGTGATATCCCCGTGTGCTTTCACGGCAAAGAGGAAATCGTCCCCGGTACGCTGGATCAGCGATTTTACCAGAGAGGGCCGTGGAATGGCATAATAGGTGGAATTCAATTCCAGAGCGTTGAATTCACCTGCATAAAAACGCAGCCATTCCTGCCTGGGCATGCCCCGCGGATAGACGGGCCCCACCCAGTCATTATAGCTGAAACCAGACGTGCCCAAATACAGCATGGCCAGGCCTAATATATTACATAAGGAACTGGATTTTCTATCTTATTATTGGGGGTTTTGCTCTCTATAATATGGCGCCAAGGATCGCCAGTAAACCAACGATGATGAGATAGATACCAATAAGGTAATTTAGAATCCTGGGGAAGATCATCACGATGATGCCGAAAATAAGCGTAATAATGCCCCACAGCAACCCCATCTGCGGTAAACTGAGTATCATATTAATGCTACCTCCTTATTATGATTTTCCTATAAGCGCAATAATACCATAGACGATAAGAAAAATGCCTATCACCAGCGAAATGGAGATGGCTCCCCACAGGATTAATACACCTGCCACAATCGCCAGAATGCCCACCAGCACACCGCTCACCTGTATTCCTGAACCTTTTGCCATACTGCTCCTTTTATTATTATTTTGACGGACAGATACCCCTTTAAGATACTTATTACCTAGAAAACAGGAGGCTAATCCGCTGCTTCATCCAGAGTAGCCTAATTCTAGCATATTGACAGTTATCCCTGCCTGTGGCAAAGTATGCTCAGTACATCGTTATACAATGCCTATAAAGAATGTAGTTATTATCGCCGAAAGCACCTGCTGCCTGCCATGCCAACTGGTAGAAAAATACAAAATCCGCGTTATGCCTCTAATGATTAATTTTGCGGGTAAAAGCTATCAGGATGGTGTGGACATAACCCCGGGCGAGGTCTACCAGATCATGCGCAAAAAGGAGGAACTGCCCACCACCTCAACGTTATCCCCCGGCGATTTTTTGCAGGCTTTTGAGGACGCGGGCCGCTATACGGACAGCATCCTCTGCATCACGCTGACCTCGCTGCAAAGCAAGACTTATGAGGCGGCCCTGCTGGCCAGGGAACTGGCACAGGAAAAAATGGCTGATGTTGAAGTAGAGGTATTCGACAGCCGTTCTGTCTCAGGGGCACTGGGCATGATCGTGCTTGAAACTGCCCGGGCGGCTGACAGCGGTTTGCCGCTGTCAGGGGTGATAGCACGGGCCAGGGAGATACAGGAAAAGGTCAACTTTCTGGCCATGGTGGATACATTGTATTATCTGGCAAGAACAGGGCGCATCGGGTATGCTGCGCACTGGTTTGGTGCACTGCTGCAGTTGAAGCCCATCCTGGAACATTCGCCTGCTGTGGGCATAACCACCCCATTCGCCCGGCCGCGTACCAGGGCCAGGGCGGTAGAAAAGATGCTGCAGACCATGCATGAGCGCATAGGCACAAAGCCGGTACATGTCATGGTACACCATGCTGATGAAGTGGAAGAATGCCAGCGCTTAAAGGAGCGCATTGCCAGTGAGTTTGACTGTAGAGAAATATATATGACGGAATTCTCCCCCATCATGGGTGTGCATGCCGGACCTGGAGTGCTGGCAATCGCCTTTTATACGGATTAGGCGTCCCCTACAGCTTCTTTAGCCTTTCGATTTCCTTCTGCAATTCCTTCTGCTCCCAGGAACTGCCTCTGGGGGTAACAAAGACAGCGACCGCATTGGCAGCTACACCAATGCCCCAACCAAACAGCACCCATAAAAACCAGGGATAGGCATTCCTGCCGCCTGTAACCAGCCACCAGATCAGCACCAGGAAAACATTCACCACGATATACATGGAAAGATGTACAAAGAAGCCTTTTTTGGCCTCTACTCTATGCTTGGCTAACTTCAGGATTTCTTCATCTGATAATCCGCTTGCCATCTCAATCCCCCTATTCAAACATCATTATGCACAGGCATTATACCATAGCTTTTAGAGGTGCTGCCGACCTGAATTTTAGACAGACCATGATACAAATGCTAGAATGCGGCAAGCAGGATAAGAGTATATGGCATTATTTGACGGGCTGAGAGAAAAATACAAGCCCAATCTGGGCACATTCGACAGGCTGCTGAGAACCATCATAGCAGTAGCTTTGCTGGTTTCGGTCTTCCTGCGTGTTATCTATGGCTGGTTTATAGTCTTTCCCATAGTGGCTGCTATCTACCTCATCCTCACAGGGGATATAGGTTTCAGCCCACTCTACAGGCTGCTGGGCTGGTCCACTACAAAAGAGGAGCCCCTAGCGGGGGAGAAATAACCTAGGTTCCGCGCTTCCTGCGCCTTTTCTCATTCTCAATCCTGCGCAATTCCGCATCCCCCATGCCAAAATGATGTGCAATCTCGTGCCTGAGCACAGCCTCAATTTCAGCAGCAAGGTTACTGTGGTTGCTGCGACATTTGGCCTCGATGGATTTCTGGAACAGGGTGATTTTATCCGGCAGTACCAGCGTATATCCCAGGCTGCGCCTGGTCTGTGGCACTCCTTCATACAGGCCCAGCAATTGCAGCGGATTGCATAGCTTCAGTTTGCGCACCTGGCCGGGAGTAGGCAGTGGTTCCACCACCACATCCACATTGGCCAGCTTCTCGCTGAATTCTGTGGGTAGCCGCTCCAGCGCCTGCATGACAAGTTCTTCAAAACCTGGTCCTGCCATCAGCGCCGATTATACCCCAGGACAGGTGCCTTTGTGAATTAACGTCAATATCCCTGCTGATATTGACTGCCAAGGAGCAAAAGGCTAAAATTCGCCCATTATGACCGAGATGCAGCAGTACGCCCCCCCCCAGATTGAAAGCAAATGGCAACAGCGCTGGGCTGCTGACAGGCTTTACCAGGTCAAAGAGGACGATACGAGGGAGAAATGCTATGTCCTCACCATGTTTCCCTACACCTCTGGTGATCTGCACATAGGGCACTGGTATGCCATGGCACCAGCTGACGTATATGCCCGCTTCAAGAGAATGCAGGGCTACAACGTGCTGCACCCCATCGGCTTTGATGCTTTCGGCCTGCCCGCGGAGAATGCCGCCATCAGCCGCGGCATCCATCCCTATACCTGGACCATGAAGAATATCGAAAATATGCGCCTGCAGCTGAAGAGCATCGGCGCTATATATGACTGGGACAGGGAGGTGATCACCTGCCTGCCGGAATATTATAAATGGACACAGTGGTTTTTCCTCAAATTATATAAGGCCGGGCTGGCCTACCGCGGCGAGGCACCGGTTAACTGGTGCCCCAAATGCCAGACCGTGCTGGCCAATGAGCAGGTGGTGGGAGAGGGCAACTGTGAACGCTGCGGCACACCCGTGCTGAGAAAATCTCTGGAGCAGTGGTTTTTCCGCATTACAAAATATGCAGAAGAGCTTATACACCACGACCACATCGACTGGCCGGAACGTATCAAGCTTATGCAGAAAAACTGGATCGGCAAAAGCCAGGGAGCCGAAATGTCCTTTGCCCTGCAGAGAGACGACCTGAAGGTAAAGGAAATCAAGGTCTTTACCACCAGGCCGGATACCATCTACGGCGTCTCCTTCTTCGTGCTGGCGCCGGAACATCCCCTCGTGACCGATCTTACCACACCCGAACAGAAGGCAGAGATTGAGCGCTATGTGCTGCAAGCCCAGAGGCAGTCCGAGATCGAAAGGACTTCTACGGAAAAGGAAAAGACGGGCGTCTTCACCGGCAGCTACGTTATCAACAAGTTCACCGGCGAGCCGGTTCCCATCTGGATCGCAGATTACGTCCTGCTCAGCTATGGCACGGGTGCTGTCATGGGCGTACCGGCCCATGACGAGCGTGACTTCGCCTTTGCCAAAAAATATGGCCTGCCCATTAAGGTGGTAATTGCGCCACCGGCCTGGGACGGCAAAGACCTGGAAGCAGCCTATACCGATGTGAATAACGGTACAATGGCCAATTCCGGGCAGTTCAACGGGCTGCCCGGAGATAAGGGATTCGAGGCTATCTGTGACTACCTGGAAGAGCAGGGCTGGGGTAAGAGAACCGTTACTTACAGGATCCGTGACTGGCTGATCTCTCGTCAGCGCTACTGGGGGACTCCCATCCCCATGATCTACTGCGATAAATGCGGCATGGTACCCGTGCCGGAAAAGGACCTGCCGGTGCTGCTTCCCGAGAACGCAGAATTCAGGCCCACTGGCGAATCCCCTCTAAAATATGCGCCGTCTTTTGTAAATACTACCTGTCCCAAATGCAGTTCACCAGCCAGGCGCGAGACCGATACCATGGATACCTTCATGTGCTCCTCCTGGTACTTCCTGCGCTATACCAGCCCGCACCAGTCGGATTATCCCTTCAATAAAGTGAACATGAAATTCTGGATGCCGGTGGATGTCTATACGGGTGGCGCGGAACATGCCAATATGCATTTGCTGTATGCCAGGTTCTTCACCAAGGCCATACGCGACTGTGGCATCGTGGACTTTGACGAGCCCTTCACCAAGCTGTTCAACCAGGGCATTATCATCTACAAGGGCGAGAAGATGAGCAAGTCCAAAGGCAATGTGATCACTCCCGATGTATATGTAAAGGAACTGGGGGCTGATACAGTGAGGGCCTACATCATGTTCGTGGGGCCATGGGAGCAGGGCGGCGAGTGGATGGACAACGGCATCAGCGGCATCAGCCGCTGGCTGCACCGTATCTGGAACTATGCCCAAACGGAATATGTGCCCAAAGGGGTTGATGCCCAGGCCGAAAAAGAGATCAGCCGCATGCTGCACAGGACGATTAAGAAGACCAGCGAGGACATACTGCGCTTCCGCTTCAATACCATGCTGGCAGCCTTGATGGAGTTCACCAACTACCTGGGCAAAGTGCTGGAAAGCGGCACAGTCTCTAAAGAGGCCTGGGAAAATTCGCTAAAAACCCTTCTGCTGCTGCTGGCACCCAGCGCACCGCATCTGGCTGAAGAGCTGTGGTCTGGTATGGAGCTTCCCTATAGCATACATAATCAACGCTGGCCGGAGTGGGATGCCGAACTTGCCCGGGAAGAAGAAGTTACGCTGGTGATCCAGGTCAACGGCAAGCTGCGCGATAAAATCGAGGTGCCCGTGGGCATCTCCGAAGCAGAAGCCAGAGAAATTGCCCTTAAACGCGAGAGGATCAAGACCTATCTCGGCACAGGCCGGCCGGCCAAGGTAATCTATGTGCCGGGCAAACTGATCAATATTGTCGTAAAATAGGTGTGCGGCTGGTGAAGCAGCCTGTAAAAAATGGCCATACTGGCAGTTATCGGCAAACTACTCCTCGGCATTATCGCTTTCATGCTGCTCTGGCTGACTCTGGCCAAGCCCGTCAAGCGCTTTTTTAAAATCCCAGCGCCTGCCTTTACAGGAAAATTCCTTGACAGCAACTTCCGCAGATGGATGCAGCCACCGGATAAAATAGTCCAGCGCAGCGGAATCAGGGAGGGCATGCAGGTGCTGGAGATTGGCTGCGGCAGCGGCGCCTTTACCACCTTCGTCGCCAGGGCCGTAGGCAGGGATGGCAGGGTGTATGCTCTGGATATACAGGGGAGAATGCTGGAGCAGCTAAGAAACAAGTTAAAACGAGAGGAAAACCGCGATATAGCCAACATAGAGCTGCTGCACAGGAGCGCTTATGATCTGCCGTTCGGGGATAATACTCTAGATTTTGTCTATTTGATAACCGTGCTTCAGGAAATCCCGGACAGGGATAAAGCCCTCTCAGAGGTCAGGCGCGTGCTCAAGCCCGGGGGCTATCTGGCCATTACCGAGTTCTTTCCCGATCCGGATTACCCGCTAAAGTCCACTACGATAAGACAATGCCAGAAGGCTGGTTTCAAACTGGACAGGGTACAGGGCAATTTTTTCAACTACACGGCCAGGTTTAGAAAAGAATAAATTTACTGCGTTATCTGCAAATACTGATTTATAATGTGTTTTCCGTATTGTATACTATTATTTAAGAACATTGATTTTTATTGAAATTCAATAATATGGAAATATCAACCA
Source organism: uncultured Dehalococcoidales bacterium (assembly GCA_964613565.1). GTDB lineage: Bacteria > Chloroflexota > Dehalococcoidia > GIF9 > UBA5629 > CAZTHJ01. The sequence continues at coordinate 7,382 of CAZTHJ010000046.1, forward strand.
GAATATTATTTGGCGACTGTTCTCAAAAATTACTTGAGCTTGAAGACAACTCAATAGACCTGATCGTAACCTCGCCCCCCTACGCTGACCAGAGAAAAAACACGTATGGAGGAATATCTCCCCATAAATATGTGGTCTGGTTTTTGCCGATTTCAAAGGAACTGCTTCGCGTCTTAAAACCATCTGGAACTTTCATGTTGAATATTAAAGAGAGGGTAGTTTATGGTGAACGTCATACATATGTTCTGGAACTCATTCTGGAGATGAGAAAACAGGGCTGGCTTTGGACTGAGGAATTCATCTGGCATAAAAAGAATAGCTATCCAGGCAAATGGCCTAATCGCTTCAGGGATTCCTGGGAAAGGCTGCTGCAATTTAATAAGGCAAAGAAATTTAAAATGTTTCAGGAAGCAGTCATGGTTCCCATGGGAGACTGGACAAAAGTCAGGTTAAATAAATTAAGTGAGACCGATAAGAGGCGGGACGAATCCAAAGCAGGAAGCGGTTTTGGCAAGAATATTTCCAACTGGCTGAACAGAAGTTATGCCTATCCCACCAATGTACTGCACATAGCCACGGAGTGTGCGAATAAGAATCATAGTGCTGTATTCCCAGAAATGCTGCCGGAATGGTTTATCAAGCTTTTTACAGAAGAGGGCGATTATGTGCTCGACCCCTTTGCTGGTTCAGGAACAACGCTCAAAGTCGCGAACAGAATGCAACGCAATGCTATAGGAATTGAAAACCACATTGATTACTATAATACGATGGTAAAACAAATAGATTCCAGAAAGTTGTGCCTTTGTCAGAAGAATGAGAGCTATGAGACAAGTAAAATTAAGTAACGTGCAAAAGTACGTTGAAGAAAATATAGGCGAATTCCACAGCAGCCGACTAACTAGCTTAAAGTCACTAAAACTAGATAAAATTCTGAAGAGAAAGAATCCTTATTTATTTAAAGCAAAAAATGTATCCATCGCGGGAGACCTGGTAAAGATGCTCCTAGATGCCTATTTATCATCACAGGAAGAAACCATATTCGGTGATTTCCTGGAAGGATTGGCAATATATATTAATGAAAGCGTTTACGGCGGTAAAAAATCCTCTGCTGAGGGCATTGATCTTGAATTCAATAAAGATGCCAAAAAATATATTGTTTCTATTAAATCAGGCCCAAATTGGGGCAACAGTAGCCAGATAAGAAAAATGATTGATAATTTTGGAAAAGCAAAAAGGATTTTACGAT